>NZ_JBZYAO010000012.1:0-203211 GCF_059820445.1 Paenibacillus sp. sgz302190 | reverse complement strand
CGCATGTTCAAATCGTGTCGTCCCGATACGCGCGGGTGTAGTTCAATGGTAGAACTCCAGCCTTCCAAGCTGGTAGCGTGGGTTCGATTCCCATCACCCGCTTACAGTTTCAAAACATACTCCTTATGCTGAGCATAGGGAGTTTGTTTTTTGTCATAACACAGTTTTTCCAAGGTGGAAATACGGGGCGGAAATAACCTGCAAATCTCCAGGAAGACGTTTGAGGCAAGATTGTTAGGGGATTAAAGCACAATTCAGAATCTTGAAAAGTCACGGCACTTTGGGTAGGGGCAGACAGAGCGGACCTTAATTGTTGGTGCAGCCACTCGTGAAGCGTGCTAGAGCTTGGTAACCCGAAAAGCCTGCGAAAGTGCAGGCTTTTTCTGCGTTTGTGGTCTATTTTTGGAAAAAGCCTGCAATTGCGCAGGAATTCCGACACAAATGGGTCTGAGCTCAAATATTCGCGAAAAAAACTGCACATTTGCAGGAATGTTTCGTTAACAAGCGTCTCAGCGACCTAAAAGCTGCACTTTTGCAGGTTTTTCCCCGCGCCTAAGCAAATGCGCTGCCTCCTGGCATGCCAGTGCTTCAAACGGTCTGGACGCTTTCGGTTTTTGTATCAGCTTTTAGCAAGTGGGCTGCGTGAGGCAGGGCACTCTCGATTGACTTGGCCGTTTGCACCTAGTATAGCGTCAGGTCTTGAATTGCGGATAATCGATCGATAGTTTTCAGAGTTTACTGCTAATCCGCCGATTTAAATCTGACTGCTTACTAGTCATACAAGCCCGCGGGGGCATATTCCGCGGGGCTTTTTTACGAAACTATCCGGTTTCGAATCGCGTATACAACCGCTTGTGTGCGGTCTTCGACGCCGAATTTTTGCAGGATTCGATGGACGTGGGTTTTTACCGTGCTTTCGCTGATATGGAGTTTGGCCGCGATTTCTTCGTTTCGCAATCCGTAGGCCATCTGCTGGAGAACCTCCATTTCCCGATCGGTAATGGTCTCAGTAATGTGGATATCCGCTGCACCGCTCGCATAAGAGGGTATGGCGGTTTGTACGGCTTGAGCGATGGCCTTGGCAGCTATCCCCGTACGAAATATAGCTTCTCCTCGGTGAGCGGATCGAATGGTATCGATCAGTTCGGCCGGATCGGCGTCTTTTAACAAATACCCGACCGCTCCCGAACGGATACTGTCGAATACATATTTCTCAAAATCAAATGTCGTAAGAATGACGACTTTGCAGTCGGGCTCTAAAGCTGCGATTTCGCGTGTTGCGTCGATTCCGCTGCATTCCGGCATCTGCACGTCCATTAGCAGAACGTGAGGTTTCGTACGGCTTGCCAGCGATACGGCTTCGCGTCCGCTGCCGGCGTCGCCGACTATACACATGTCTTCCTGAGCGTTGATGATATAGCTAAGACCTTGCCTGATTAAAGGCTGGTCGTCAGCAATCGCTACCCGAATCGTGGCTGAATTCATGGTTAACCTCCTAATTTGTCCGAGAAAGTGTTATCTGACTCCCCGATGTTTAGCTTTGTTGAACTTGAACACCACTACCTAGAGGAACGGCCACAATCAGTTCCAACCCGTGCGTTTTCCTCGGACGTATAAGAAAACTGCCCCCTGCTCTCTCGCACCGCGCTTGAATTCCCGAAAGACCGAATCCCGGCGAAGGCGGGTCAGGTCTGTCATAGTTCCCGTTGTCGCTGACGGTCATCGTGATTTCACCATGGTTCTCGTTCAGGTGAATATCAACATGAGAGGCTTTGGCATGGCGAATCACGTTGGTCAAAGCCTCCTGGAGAACGCGATAAAGCAATTCGGCGATTTCGACTCTCCATTGGTTGACCGGTTCATTAACGGAGAAGGCGATTTGAATACCGCTTTGATCCTGGACTTGTTTGACCAAGCTTTTCATTGCTACCAAACCGAGGTCTGCATCGTCGACGGCCATTTGGTGTACGACCGAACGCACTTCCTGCAAACAGCGGCGGGCTACTTCCAATACGGTTCGGACGGTATTGTCGGCTTCAGCGGAGTTCGATTTTAATACATAAGGAAGGGCCTGCAGTTGAACGATTACAGAAGTTAAGCCGTGCCCGATGCTGTCGTGTATATCTACGGCAATTCGATTCCTTTCCTCCAGGACCGCATAACGCAGCACGCGTGTGGTGGCTTCTTCCAAGTCTTGATGCGCTTGTTGAAGCTCCAAGTGGGCATCGGCCAATTGCGCATGGGCTTTTTTCAACTCTTCAAAATGGCGTGCGTTCATTTCTCTGGCAGCACGTTTCAATCGTGCTCCCCACAACAGTACATATAATCCTGCATGAATGACGGAGATGACAAGGATATCGTCAAAGCTCTTTTGCCGTACATAAAAGAAAATGAGGGCATCGGTTGCGATTATTCCAGCAATTATCGCAGCGGACACCGAACCGGGTAAGGATAACGCCGTATAGCCTACAAGATAGCTAATTAACGTGACGGCTGACTGATCGGCATCAAAATAGAGCCAATCGACAACAGTCAATATCCAGAGAGCAATGAGAGCGATGACCATACTGCGGTTCGCTCGCAGCCGTTTCGGCAGCCACACTAAAGTTACGTAAGACAGGCACAAAACAATCCCCAGCACGATTGAAACGAGGGACGAGAGGTTAATGGTATGCACCAGCGTGTACAGGATAAGCAGGCTCAGCGCAATAGCACGCGGCCGGGAAAATACTTTTTGCTTACATATTTCGAGCAGAACGGAAGTCTTATCCATGCAGCGGTCCTTTCCGCAATTATCCGGGTTTACGCGGTAAGGCGGCCGGAGTATACATCGCTGTACAATCCGGTCGCCCGCTATTTACCGTCGGCCCAATATTTGCTTGTATTTCAAATAGATCACATACCGGCGGGCGCATATCGTGCCGAGCGGAATAAGGAGCAGCGCCGTGGTCAGCGAGATTAACGCATGCTCTTTGCCCCAGTAGCCGGCCAGCATTCTTAGCAGCATGATGCCCATAAAAACGGCGACTCCGGCAACTGATCCCTGAGAAGTGATTTTTCCGGATGCAGGGTTTACGCGTACTGTTTCCAGCTTGCCTCTCCAAAAGCCGACAACCAGACCGAAAATCAAGCAGACTAGATAAAGCAGAAGCCGTAGCGGCGTCAACTCGGACTGCGCGATATTCGGGACGGTTTGCCATATGAAAAGGGCCGGCACAATCCACATTGTTGCAGGGCGCACTTCCTTTTCCCTCATCGATAGAAGTATAATAATAACGAGGATGATCAAGTAACTTGTCATCGTATTCATGGTTCGCCTCAGCCTCTCTTTGATTGTTATAGCACAAGTATATCGGCTCATGCCACATATGAAGTCCTTCGAGAGGTTGATTTTCGCTATGCCGCGTACTTCTAAAGATGGATACAGGGTTCAGGTCAAGGATGTGCCAAAAGCTTGTAAAATGGCGTTATATTCCATATTACCTCTATGCGCAACGGAGCATACTATACATAAATTACCACCGCCTAAATTGGGTCTTTTTTTATTTTGGCACTATATGAAGCTAAAGGATTGTGGTAAAATATTCTGTAATGGTTTTTTATAGATTAAAGCTTTAGAGCAACATAGCAGATAGATGAGGTGGAGAGTATGACAGAGAGCGGTATGACCTTACAGAAGCAGTCGACCAACAATTTGCTGCGCAGAGATGTACGCTTCTTGGGGCATATTTTGGGTGAAGTATTGGTGCATCAGGGCGGACACGAACTGCTTGATGTTGTGGAGAAAATCCGGGAGATGAGCAAATCGTTGAGGGCTCATTTTGTGCCGGAAATTTTTCAGGAGTTCAAGCACACGATCGGCTCGTTAGCCCCGGAAATTCGCCATCAGGTGATTCGGGCGTTCGCCATTTATTTTCAACTGGTTAACATTGCGGAGCAAAACCATCGTATTCGCCGTAAACGGGATTACGAGCGTTCATCGGGCGATTCGGTTCAACCGGGTTCGATCGAAAGCATTGTACAAGAATTGAAAAACAATCACGTTCCTTACGACGAGGTTCAGGAAATTTTACAATCGATTTCTCTGGAGCTCGTGATGACTGCCCACCCTACCGAGGCGATGCGCAGAGCCGTGCTGGATATCAATCTTCGCATCTCCGACGACATGATGAAATTGGACGACCCGATGCTTACTTACCGTGAGCGCGAGCAGCTCCGCGAGAAGCTTTTGGGCGAGGTTCTGAACCTTTGGCAGACCGACGAGCTTCGCGACCGGAAGCCTACGGTTATCGATGAAGTGCGCAATGGCCTTTATTTCTTTGATGAGACGCTGTTCGACGTGCTGCCTGAAGTTTACTACGAGCTGGAGCGCTGCCTGGGCAAATATTATCCGGAGCAGACATGGCACGTGCCGTCTTTCCTGAAATTTGGTTCATGGATCGGCGGGGACCGCGACGGCAACCCGTCCGTAACTGCGGACGTGACCTGGGAGACGCTGGGGCTTCATCGCCAGCTGGCCCTGCAGAAGTACGCGGAAATGTTAAAAGAAACTTTGGAGCACATGAGCTTCAGCAAAAATATAGTGGGCGTCAGCGACGAGCTGATATCCTCCATCCAGGAGGACAAGGAAGCGCTCGGCGAGATTCAGGACGTGTGGCGCAATGAAAAAGAGCCGTACCGGATCAAAGTGACCTATATGCTTGAAAAAATCCAGCATGCCGGCATCGCGCACGTTCCGGCTTCTCATAAATACAATAATCCTGAAGAATTCATTCAGGACCTGAAGATTATTGACGCAAGCCTGAGAAATCATTTTGCCGTATACGTAGCGGACAAATACATCAAAAAAATCATCCGCCAGGTCGAACTGTTCGGCTTCCATTTGGCTGCGCTCGATATCAGGCAGCACAGCAAAGAGCACGAATCGGCGATGACGGAGATTTTGGCGAAAATGGGCATCGTCGGCGATTACTCCAAGCTTGACGAGGAAGCGAAAATTAAGCTGCTGAGCGATATTTTGAACGATCCTCGGCCGATCACTTCGAATTACCTTGACTATTCCGAAGGCACCGAAGAGTGTCTGAGCGTCTACAGGGCTGTTCAGCAGGCGCAAAAAGAGTTTGGCCGCAATTGCATTACCAGCTATTTGATCAGTATGACGCAAGGCGCCAGCGACCTTCTGGAAGTGCTTGTGTTTGCGAAAGAAGCCGGACTGTACCGGAAGGAAAGCGACGGTTCCGTCACTTGTACGCTGCAATCCGTGCCGTTGTTCGAGACGATCGACGATTTGCACGCCGCTCCGGACATTATGTCGACGCTTCTGGCGATTCCGGCGTATAAAGCGAGTCTGGACCCGGTTACCCAGCTTCATGAGATCATGCTCGGCTACTCGGACAGCAACAAAGACGGCGGTGTTATAACGGCGAACTGGGAGCTCCGCATGGCACTGCAGGACATTACGGAAGCGGCGAAAAAATTCGGCGTGAAGCTGAAGTTTTTCCATGGCCGCGGCGGCGCGCTCGGGCGCGGAGGCATGCCGCTGAACCGCAGTATTTTGGCGCAGCCGGTCGAAACGCTGGGCGGTGGCATCAAAATTACCGAGCAAGGCGAGGTATTGTCTTCGCGCTACTCCTTGCAGGGCATCGCTTACCGCAGTTTGGAGCAGGCGACGTTTGCGTTGATTACGGCATCCAAATTGTCGCGTTCGCCGCAAAGGCACCCTCTGGAAGACAAGTGGGAAACGATCATGAAAGGTATTTCCGAGCGTTCGCAAACGAAATATCAGGATCTTATTTTCCGCGATGAAGATTTCCTGACATTCTTTAAAGAATCGACACCGCTGCCGGAAATTGGCGAGCTGAACATCGGTTCCCGTCCGTCGAAGCGCAAAAATAGCGACCGTTTTGAAGATTTGCGGGCGATTCCTTGGGTATTCGCTTGGACGCAAAGCCGTTACTTGCTGCCGGCATGGTATGCGGCGGGAACAGGTCTGCAAAGCTTTTATCAAGGAAAAGCCGAGAATTTGAATACGCTCAAGGAAATGTACGAAGAATGGTCATTCTTCCGTTCCATGATCGATAATTTGCAAATGGCATTGGCAAAAGCGGATCTGCTTATCGCCAAAGAGTACGGCAGCATGGTGAAAAAATCGGAGATCGCCGAGCGCATTTTCGGGCTGATCAAGGCGGAATACGAGCTGACCTCCTCCCTCATTTTGCAAATTACAGGGCAGGATGAAATTTTGGACAACGTTCCGGTTATTCAGGAATCGATCCGTCTGAGAAATCCGTACGTAGACCCGCTGAGCTATATGCAGGTTGAGCTGCTGACCGAGCTTCGCGCGCTGCAGGAAGGCAATGAAGACGACTCTGAACTTCTCAGAGAAGTGCTGCTTACGATTAACGGAATTGCCGCAGGGCTTAGAAATACGGGCTGATCGCGCCACATCATATACAGCGTGAGGTTAAAGCAGGAAAGGGAGTCGGGAGCCTTGACAGAAAGGGCGTCTCGACTTTTCCTGTGCTTATCGCAAGCAGCCCGCGGATAAGGAGAATGCACAGCATGGGGCGATGGTTGGCTATAGTTCTGGTCATCATTGGAGCGTCCAGCTACGGACTGCTCTCCTCTTTTATCAAAATGGCGTACGAGCAAGGTTTTGGCGATTCGCAAATCACCCCCGCGCAGATGACGGTGGGAACGTTATTCGTATGGATTCTGGTGCTTTTTCATAAGCCGTCGTGGATGAATCCTTTTAAAGGCCCATGGGTAAAACTAAGCTTGATTGGCATATTCGGCCTGGCGTTAACGACTATTTGTTACAATATCGCGATTTCCGAACTCAACGCTTCTTTGTCGATCATTCTTCTGTTTCAGTTTACTTGGATAACCATAACCATGGATTGCCTGGTGAAGCGCAGATTTCCCAGAAAAGCAGAAGCGCTTGCAATCGTCTTAATCATCCTTGGCACTTTGCTCTCGGTCAATATTTTTGAAACGGATCTGCGGCAGTTTAGCGCGAAAGGGCTCGTTTTCGGACTGTTGTCGGCCTTAACGTACAGCGTATTCCTCTTTTTTACGGGCCAAGTCAAAAGTTCCCTTCCGCCGCTGATGAAATCCGCCGTGATGCTGACAGCAGCTATTCCAGTCATGTATATCATTTATCCGCCTACCGTATTTGCCGCAGCGAACGGAGGGAGCCTCATTCTTTGGGGGCTGCTGCTTGGTTTCCTGGGGCAAGTGGTGCCGACTATAGCTTTCAATATCGGAATTCCCCGTATCGGGAGCGCTCTCGCGGCTATGCTTGGGTCCATCGAGCTGCCTGTTGCCGTAATTGCCGCATTTTTGATTATTGGAGAGCACGTGTCGGGAATTCAATGGGTAGGTATGGTTCTTATCTTGGTTGGAATAGTCGTTTCTGAAAACAAATCCTGATTGCAGCGTTTTATTTCTTACGGGAAACGAATTGTGATGAAGCCGGAGGATGCCTAAAGTGAATTTTGTAGAAGCACGATTGGCCAAGATGGCCAGGAACGGAGATCGGGGGGCTTTTGCCGAGCTTGTAGACCTGTACAAAGACAAGATCTTTCACCTGGCTTACCGGATGCTGAACAACAAGCACGAAGCCGAGGATGCGGTGCAGGAAACGTTTCTGCGGGTATACACGAATTTGCATAAATACGATGAGAATCAAAAGTTTTCGACGTGGATTTTTCGGATTGGTACCAATCTTTGCATAGATAAGCTTCGGCGAAGGAAAAATACGTATTCCCTGGATGCGGAAATGCCTGAAGGGGAGGGCGCCGATTATTACTCGCTGCTTCCCGGTCATGAAGAAACGCCTGAAAAGCAGGTCATCGTTTCCGAGACGAAGGAGCAGGTCCGCAAAGCGATCGAAACGCTGCCGGAGAAATATAAATCGGTGGTGATCCTGAGGTATCTTCACGATATGTCGCTTCAGGAAATCGGAGATGTCCTGGACATGCCGGTTACGACGGTCAAAACCCGAGTGCACCGCGGCCGGGAATATTTGCGTAAAAAATTGGAACAGGATGAACAATTTTCCGCACGGAACGTGCTCAGATGGTGAAACAAATTCGGAGCTCAAACGTATGGTATACCACATTACGCAAACGCAAAGAAAGGGGTGGCTGATGATGAATTGCAAGGAAGCCCTCCCGCTCATGCATGAATATCTGGATGGTGATTTACAGGGATCGGAGGCACTGGAGCTAAAAGAGCATTTGATCTCTTGCACGGCTTGCCATGCGTTATTCAAAGAGCTGGAGAGGACGGACGCGATTGTCAAATCGCTGCCGGCACTGCATGCGCCGGATCACTTGACCGCACTGATTATGAACGGACTTCCGCCTGCGAAAAAAAGCAATCCTTGGGTGAAATGGATTCGTCGGCACCCGGCTGCGTCCGTTGCCGTCGTTTTTGTTGCCGTGATGTTCGGAAGCTTCATGTCGATGTGGAACGAAGACCAGCAAATGATGGTAAAAGGCAACGATCTGGAGGACGTTGTGATTCAGGGGGATACGGTGATCGTGCCCCAAGGCCATACCGTCAAAGGAAATCTTGTCGTACAGCGCGGGAAACTGCAGGTTGAAGGCGATGTCGCCGGCAATTTGACCGTGATTGACGGTACGCTGAATTTGGCTTCGACCGCACATATCGCTGGCCAGGTGACGACCGTAGATCAGGCTGTGAGCTGGGTCTGGTATAAGCTCGGAGAATTTGTAGACATGTTTTCCAAATGAAATAGAAGCGTCTTCTTTTCCGGCCGCGACCGGGATTGGAGGCGTTTTTTTTCATTTTCTGAACCTTTTCCGGATTTTGAACGTCAGGAAAGGAGAGGTCGATAGATCAATGGTTCATATTATGTTATGATCTATTTATAGAGAGAAAAAGCGCGCAGTTGTTGGGGGAATCATGGATGGATTTACTCACGGGCATCTCGATTAAGGATATTATCGATATCCTGATCGTCAGCTATGTGATTTATAAGCTCATACTGCTCGTTCGCGGGACAAGGGCCATACAGCTCATGAAGGGCATTCTGGTCATTGTTTTCACTTGGGCCATCAGCATCTGGTTCAAGCTAAGCACGCTGCAGTGGATGGTCAATCAAGCTTTTACGTTCGGGGTACTGGGCGTTATTATTATATTTCAGCCGGAGCTTCGCCGCGCCCTGGAGCAGCTTGGCCGGGGCAAGCTGTTCAGCCGGTCTTCGTCCGAAGAGGACCATGACGTGAACAAGCGGATCAGCGAAGTGATTCGGGCCGCCCACTATTTGGCCAAACGCAAGATCGGCGCCCTGATCGTATTCGAAAAGGAGACCGGGCTCACGGACTACGTGGAATCCGGCATTGCCATAGAAAGCAAAATCAGTGCGGAGCTGCTGATTAATATATTTATACCGAACACGCCGCTTCACGACGGAGCTGTCATTTTGCGCCAGAATCAGCTGATGGCCGCGGGCTGTTATTTGCCGTTGTCCGAGAACCCTTTTATCAGCAAGGAGCTGGGAACGCGGCATCGGGCGGCGATCGGCATGAGCGAGGTTTCGGATGCCATGTGCATCGTCGTTTCGGAGGAAACCGGGCAAATTTCATTGACGATGAACGGCCATATCGTGAGGGATATTAAAGAGGAATCGCTCATCAGCAAATTGTTTGAGGAATTGAAGCCGAAGACGAAGGCAAAAGAGAAAAACCCTTTCTTGAAATGGAGGGGACGTTCGAATGGATAAGTGGCTGCGGAATACGAATGTGGTGCGCGTAGTCGCCCTCTTGATCGGGATTTTGCTATGGATCGTTGTACATACGGAAGAAACGAATGTTTCGGGTACGTCGCTTCTCAGAGATCGGGAGGAAACGATTAATAACGTCGCCATTACGACCAGATACGACGAAAGTCATTTTTATATTTCAAAAATGGATCCGGCCAACGTGCAGGTTGTGCTGCGCGGCAAAGATGCCGCCGTGAAGAAAGTGACGACAAGCAACAATTACAAGATCGAGCTTGATCTTACGCAGGTTGGCGACGGCGATCACAACCTTGCGCTCAAGCCGATAGGATTTCCTTCGGACGTCGATGTGGAAGTCATTCCGAAGACCGTAAACGTCGTCATAGAAGAGAAGCAAATGAAGGAAGTTCCTGTCGTCATCAATGTCAAAGGCACGCCGGCTTCGGGGCTCAAAGCGGGGCAGCCGATTGTGAAGCCCAACAAAGTCTACATTACCGCGCCGACGAGCAAGCTGGAGCAGATCGAGAATGTCCGCGGCGACGTTTCCGTGGATAAGGCCCAATCTGCGGTTACGAAGCAGGTCAGGTTGCAGGCTTTTGACAAGGAGGGCAAGGAAGCTGCGGTTGACATGAATCCGCCGGTCGTCGATGTGGAGATACCGATTACGAGCCCGTTCCAGACGGTTCCTCTGCAGTTGAAGGCAAGCGGAGAGCCTGCCAAAGGCTTCGCCATCGCCTCGATCACGCAGACGCCGGATAAGGTAACCATTTATGGCTCGCAGGACGTCGTCGACCACCTTGAGTTCTACCAGGGACCGCAATTCAGTGTGCAGGATATGAATGAGACCAAAGAATATTCACTTGATATCCCGCTCAGGAATAAAGTAACTCAGGTAGACCCGGCTAAAGTAACGGTGCATGTAGAGATTGTACCGTCGGTTACGAAACCGATATCGAACATACCGCTGACCATCATAGGCCAAAACGAGAATTACAATACGAAGGTGGTCGTACCGGAACCAGGGCAAATCGAATTGACGGTGGAAGGGGCTCCCGCCATTATCGATCTGATCAAGACCCAGGATATTCAGGCGATTGTCGATGTCAGCAATTTGCCGCCTGGAAAGCATGAGCTGAACGTATCGCTCAACCTTCCGACCTTTGTGAAGAAGGGTGCTCCGCAAGATATTAAGGCGACTGTCGAAATTAGTGAAAAAACGCCGCCTAAAACAACAACAAATCCATAATGCTCGCAGATGAAGAGGGGAAAACATTTCATGGGGAAATATTTTGGTACAGACGGTGTCCGCGGTGTAGCTAACCAGGAATTGACGCCGGAATTAGCTTATAAAATCGGCCGCTGCGGCGGCTATGTGCTGACGCGTCAAGCTCAGCATCCGAAGGTGGTCATCGGCAGAGACACCCGTATTTCGGGTCCGATGCTGGAAGCCGCGCTCGTCGCAGGGCTGCTTTCCATCGGCGTTCAAGTCATACGAATCGGCATTGTAAGCACCCCTGCGGTCGCTTATTTGACCAAGAAGCTGGGCGCGGATGCGGGCGTCATGATCTCCGCTTCGCATAATCCGGTTGAGGATAACGGAATCAAGTTTTTTGGCGGTGACGGCTTTAAGCTGTTGGATGAAACCGAGCAGGAGATCGAACAATTGATCGATGCCGGAACAGATGAGCTGCCAAGACCGGTAGGCGGAGAAATCGGAACGGTTACGGACGATATGGAAGCGAAATTTGCTTACCTGGAGTTTTTGAAATCGACGGTTTCCAGCACGTTCAAAGGGTTCAAAGTTGTATTGGATTGCGCGAACGGTTCTGCTTTTGAATTGGCTCCCAAAGTGTTCCGCGACCTCGGAGCGGAAGTTGTGACCATCGGCGCGGCTCCGAACGGCAAGAACATCAACGATCATTGCGGGTCCACGCACCCTGAGCAGTTGAAAGAGGAAGTTGTAAAACACGGCGCCGCCATCGGTTTGGCTTTCGACGGCGATGCGGATCGCCTGATCGCGATCGATGAAACGGGCGCCGAAGTGGACGGCGACTATATTCTCAGCATTTGCGGCGATGCGTTGAACCGCGCCGGCAAGCTGAACAACAGCACGATCGTTACGACGGTCATGGCGAACATCGGCTTTTTTAAAGGCGTTGAGAAGCTCGGTCTGACGGCGAAGCAGACTGCGGTCGGCGACAGATACGTGATGGAAGAGATGCGCAAAGGCGGGTACAATCTCGGCGGCGAGCAGTCCGGCCATGTAATTTTCCTTGATTATATTTCGACCGGTGACGGCATTCTTACTGCGCTTCAATTGATGGATACGATCGTGCAGTCGGGGCAAAAGCTTAGCGAATTGAAAACGATTATGCGCAAATATCCGCAAATTCTGGTTAACGTCCGGGTAGCGGATAAAAGCAAGCTTAAAAACAACGCGATCATCGATCAGGCGATCCGTAAAGTGGAAGACGAGCTGGGCGACAACGGCCGCGTGCTCGTTCGCCCATCCGGGACAGAGTCGTTGATCCGCGTTATGGCCGAAGGGCCGGATAAAGCGCAGGTTGAAGCTTACGTCAACGATATCGCCAAAGTCATTCAAGAGCAGTTAGTGTAGGTTCTGAGGAAGCTCCCCTTTTCGGAGCAGTTGCCGGGAAGGGGATTTTCATCATTTTTTCAAAACAGGTCTGCTTGTTTGTAAAAATCTGTTGCATTGAGACATGAAAATGAATAAGATGTAATTATGTTTTCTGAAAGTTTTTCATTACCTTTTACTCAAGAAGGAAAGGCAGGGCAGAGGTTGGCATAAAGATTTACAAGCGCCAGAACTCGGGAGCGGGACGGAAACAGGTTATATAACTGCGCAAACGAGTTGACGAGGTGAAGGTGTTCGAAACATTCGGCGGGGACCTTCCGGTATTGTTGAGTACCGTAAAGTTGGAAGGCAAAAACGCTTGGGCGACCAGGCTGACAAGATTCCAACATCACCATAAAAGTTGAATTGAACTTATTCGATGATTGTATAGATTTTTTTGGTATGGGCAAAAAACGTCGTTCTTTGAAAAAAAGTCCTTGATGAAGGGCTTATTAAACTATGGAGGTTTAACACACTATGTGCGGAATTGTTGGATATATCGGAAAGCGTAACTCTCAGGAAATTTTGTTGGAAGGTCTCAAGAAGCTTGAGTACCGCGGCTATGATTCGGCAGGAGTGGCTGTTTATACGACAAGCGGTCTTCAGATTCAGAAAGCAAAGGGGCGCATTGCGAACCTCGAGTCGAAACTGGAGGAAGCTCCTTTGAACGGAAGCGTAGGAATCGGGCATACGCGTTGGGCAACGCACGGCAAGCCGTCCGACATTAATTCTCACCCGCATACGGACAATTCTTTGAAATTTTCCGTTGTGCACAACGGCATTATTGAGAACTACCTCAGCTTGAAGGAAGAGTTGATCGCCAAAGGCCATGTGTTCGTTTCGGAAACCGATACGGAGGTTATTTCCCATTTGATCGCCGATTTGTACGAAGGCGACATCCTCAAAGCGGTGCAAAAGGCGGTCAAACGGATAACCGGCGCTTTTGCACTGGGCGTTCTTACTGAGTATGAACCGGATCGGCTGGTAGCTGTTCGACAAGCCAGTCCTTTGATCATTGGAATTGGCGAAGGAGAAAACTTTATCGGTTCGGATATCCCGGCTATTTTGGAATATACGCGCAATGTGTTTATTTTGAATGATGGCGAAATGGCGCTTTTAACGCGTGATGGTGTCGAATTAATGACGTTGGAGGGGAATTTTATTTCCCGAGAAATGTTTCATGTCGATTGGGACATTATTACTGCGGAAAAAGCCGGATTTGATCACTTCATGCTGAAAGAAATCCACGAGCAGCCTAAAGCGTACCGTGACACTATGGGAAGCCGGATTGCATCGGATAACTCGCAAGTCGCTTTGAAGGAATTGACGATAACCGCTGAAGAAATTCGCAATATTAGCCGCGTTCATATTGTTGCCTGCGGAACGGCGTATCATGCAGGGATGGTCGGCAAATACGTGATCGAGAAGCTGGCGCGCATTCCGGTTGAAACGGATGTCGCTTCAGAGTATCGTTACCGCTCTCCGATCATTACGAAAGATACGCTAGTGATCGTTGTCAGCCAATCCGGCGAAACGGCGGATACGCTTGCCGCCCTTCGTGAAGCCAAACGCTGCGGAGCACACGTGCTTGCCATCACCAACGTAGTAGGCAGCTCGGTTGCCCGCGAAGCGGACGACGTTATCGTGACTTGGGCGGGGCCCGAGATTGCGGTAGCATCCACGAAGGCGTATACGTCGCAGTTGATCGCATTTTATTTGTTCGGCATGCATCTGGCTCAAACTTTGGGTACCCAAACGGCTGATGAAATCAAACAATTGATCGCGGCCATGAAGGAACTGCCTGAGCAAGTGGAAGCCATTTTGGGGCAATCCGAGGCGCTGAAAGCCGTTGCCGAAGATATGGCGAAGCACGATAATCTTTTCTTCATCGGAAGAGGATTGGATTATGCCGTTGCTCTGGAAGGTTCGTTGAAATTGAAGGAAATTTCTTACATTCACTCGGAAGCTTACGCTGCAGGCGAACTTAAACACGGCACGCTGGCGCTGATCGAAGAAGGCGTTCCGGTAATCGCGCTTGCTACCCAGCACGAACTGCTTGAGAAAACCGTGAGCAACATTAAAGAGGTCAAAGCTCGCGGAGCGAACGTGCTAGGCATCGCCGTGGAAGGCGAGGAAGAACTGCAAAAATCAGTCGACAGCACGTTCGTGATTCCTAAGACTTTGGATTTGCTCGCACCGGCCCTGGCAGTTGTGCCGCTGCAATTGCTGTCATACTACGCATCGCTCTCCCGCGGCAACGATGTTGACAAACCACGCAACTTGGCGAAAAGCGTGACGGTGGAGTAAGAGGTTTGTGTGGTTTTGGTGAAATTGTCCCGTTATAAAAAACTCGGAAAGTAGTAAAGAAACTCAAAAAAGTCCCGATGATAAATACCTTCATCGGGACTTTTTTCTTTATGAAAAGGAGATGGGGATGGCATCTACATTAAGTGATGCCCTTCAGCGGGCCGCTGGTTATAATTAGTACGTATGATCAATTTGAAATTTTGAGAATATTATTTAAACCACGCTGTCCGCTTGCTTCACTTGTTTCATTTGATTCAACAAGCCCGATTTCTGTCTTTTATGATAATAAACGTAGGAGCCTGCGATTATAATATAGCCGATAATGAAACCCAATCCGCTTGAAAGGCCGTCCACAGCGATGGTTGAATACATAGCGCCCGTCAAATCGAAAACCAATCCGGCATACGCCCATTCCTTGATTCGTGGAAAGCCTGGGACAAGAAGCGCTACGACCCCTAATAATTTGGCAATTCCGAGAAATGGAAGGAGATAAGCAGGGTAACCTAAATGCTTGAAGAGTTCAACCGCATCAGTTGAAGATATAGTATCGGCAATCGCGCCCATACCCATAAATACCACTACCAGCCCGGTAAAAATCCAGTAGGGAATCATAATTTTTTTCATTGAATTTCAGCCTCCTTAGTTTACATCAATCATTTCTCAGAGACGGTCAAGCGTCGATTCGACCTCCTCGATTGCGCCGTACTCCTTAACCACTTTTTACAGTTCCTCTTGGACTAAACACTTGGCAGGATTACTGCTTAACGTCATCGTTCACTTCCTTTCTTTGTAATCCCGCGATAGGCTTCCAATCGGTCGAATCTCTCCTCCCAGAGGGGCGATAGGACTCGACCCAGCTCGGCTACTTCCCCTGCAGAAAAGGAGCCTTGACGCAGCAGTTCAACAATACGCAGCCGATTTGGCTCAGCCAGAGCACTCCATGTCGTATTCATGTGTCGAATATACTCTTAAAGGAATATGTCTGTCAAGGAATATTTGAATTATAATTTTTGCTCCCTTCATTGCTTACCCAAGAAGCAGGTTGTATTACGGCTCTTCGATGAAACGCTTGGCGCTGAATCATGAGCCGGATACAATGTCACCTTTAAATTTTTAAGAGGAGTTCATTTTGAATATTCCTTGACAGGTATATTCCTTATTGGTTATATTTGAATTGCAGGATGAAAGTTACCCTGAATAACGGAGAAGATTAAACAAGAAACTGTTAACTACAGAGGTGAGCAGCATGTCATGAATAAGTCCGCAATGGACATCACGACACTGAGTGCTTTAGCTGAACCGAATCGTATGAATATCGTTCAATTGTTGCGCGGCGGTCCTCTGACCGTTGGCGAAATCACCGATCGGCTGGGGCTTCACCAACCACAAGCGTCGAAGCATTTAAAAGTGCTTAGCGATAGCGGGATTGTGGAAGTACGAATCGATGCGAACCGCCGGATCTACAAGCTCCGGTCTGAGCCCTTCCAAGCGATGGATTGTTGGCTGAAGTCCTTCTGGCCTATTATGGAAGATCGATTTGATAACTTGGACAATTACTTGCATGAACTGCAGAATAAGGAAAAACCATAACATCATTTGATTAGGAGGAGCAGTACCATGTCAAAAAACGAAATGGTCTCGAGCGTAGAGAACGATCGCGTCCTGGTGTTGGAGCTCGTATTCGATGCGCCGCGCGATCTCGTATTCCGGATGTTTAAGGAAGCTTGGGCGAGCTGTTAGAGTCGCTTAAATAAAGTTTAGTTAGAAAGAAAATGTGGGCTTGACCCGTAAATTATTCCATAAGAGGAGTGTTTAAATTATGATTAACAAAATTGGCCAAGTTATGTTGTATGTGAATAACCAAGACGCATCCAGAGATTTTTGGACAGAAAAACTTGGTTTCGAGGTCATCGCGGAAGTAACCAATGGTCCGATGAGATGGATCGAAATCGCTCCTAAGGGTGCAGCAACGAGCATTGTTCTTCATAGTAAAGAGTTCGTTGCCAAAATGAACCCTGAAATGAATCTCGGAACACCATCTATCATGTATTACACGGACAATTTCGATGAGCTGTATAGCGATCTGAAGAACAAAAATATAAAAGTTGGAGAAATTGTGGAACTTCCCTCCGGCAGAGTCTTTAACTTCGCAGATAATGAAGAAAATTACTTTGCTGTATCGGAAAAGAAATAAAATAGTTGAATAAGTTACGACAGCAGCTAATCAAATTGATCAGCTGCTTTTCTCATTGCCGTATCAGGCAAAATGGGTGTTTTAAGAATGGAAATTTACCGCTGGAATAAGTTTCATGGCGGTTCTTGACCATTACGTTACGTAATGGTTTATAGTGAAGATACCGGTGATAAGCTAGCAACCAGGAAAGGGGATGATCATGCAGCGACATTGGAAAGTCGGAGAACTTGCAAAAATGGCGGGAGTAACGATTCGAACTTTGCGTTTTTACGATCAGATCGGCTTGTTTTCACCATCCGGCTATTCGCAATCCGGATACAGGCTCTACACCGAAAAGGACATTTCGCGCCTGCAGCAAATCTTGTCCTTGAAAGAGATGGGGTTGTCGCTGGAGCAGATTAAAGCCGCTATGACCGGAGATCAACTTAGTTTTTTAGACATTGTCACTCTTCAAATGGACCGCCTGAAAGAAAATATCCGCTTGCAGCAGAAGCTCTTGCACGAGCTTGAGAACGTATCGAGCCGGATACAGCGGAACGAACCGTTTACCATCGATCATTTCACTGCCATCATGCGGACGATGCGAATAAATCATGAGAAATTTTTCGCCGAGAGGAAGTCGAACATGAATCATCACCTCGACCGTCTTGGCGAATATTTAGACAAACATCCGGAAGAACCCGGCTAAGGAGGATATGACTATGAACGAGCGATCTGCCAAGCATTCCACTTTCGTTATCGAAAAGAACTACAAACATTCCCCATCCCGAGTATTCGCCGCATGGGCCGGCCAGGCCGCCAAAGAATCGTGGTTTCCGCCGGCTAACGAGTTCGACTTCCGCGTCGGAGGACGCGAATTCAACCGCGGAGGTCCGCCCGGGGGCCCGGTTTACACATTCGACGCCTGCTATCAGGAGATCGTTCCGGACAGACGCATTGTCTACTCGTACACTCTCGACATGGAAGACAGGCGAATGTCCGTCTCCGTGACGACGGTAGAATTTGAGTTCACGGACGGCGGCACACGATTGATCTATACCGAACAGGGCGTATTCCTGGACGGCCTCGATACACCTGAACAGCGCGAGCACGGAACGAAGGAGTTGTTGGATCGTCTTGGTCAGGCGCTAGACAGCCAATGAACAATGCTGCGATCGAATCGAATAGTAAGGCCGGACTGAAGGAATGGATCGGACTTGCCGTGCTGTCGTTGCCCGCCTTGCTCGTCTCGATTGACGTGTCCGTGAACGAAAAGCATGCATTGAAAAATAAGATTATGAATCTGGTTAACAGCCAGTGACAGAGAAACCGGTAGTGCGAATTATTGCATTACCGGTTTTTTGCAAGGAAATTCTTAAGTGTATCACCTTCTGGTATTCGCGATTGGGGAGGAAACTTTTTGGATTTATGCAGCGCGCCTACTCCACAACGTACTTGCTGGATACCAGCGGCAGGATCCGGGAAATATATGTCGGTGCCATTTACTATTGTATGATTTAGGGAATACCTATCGGGAATACTTGAATTTTAATACATAGCATCTTATAATTCAAATATTCAGTTGAATAAGGAAGGACGGTGGGTTTTATGGAAGACGCTCAATTGGCCGAATTATATAAAGAACAATTATTTTTACAGTACGCCAGAATCGGGAAATGCTTATCCAGTGAGAGAAGACTTGAAGTGTTGAGTTTGCTGTCAAACGGTCCTAAAGCTGTAGAAACTATAGCCCTTCAGACTGGGATGAGTGTTGCCAACGTGTCGCGTCATCTTCAAATATTATTGGATGCTAATCTGGTGAGATTCACAAAAAAGGGAACCTACGTCATTTACTCATTAGCAAATCCGGTGGTCGCAGAGTTTTTGATGTCCTTATGGAAAGTCTCTGAACATCAGCTTTCTGACGTACCGCGTATCAAGCAAGATATATTACAACACTACAAGAATGTTCGTACCATATCCAAGAAGGAAGTACTGGATCGGATGAAAACGGGCACGATCCTTGTATTGGATATTCGGCCTAAAGACGAATACGAGACGGAGCATATTGATGGATCGTTATCTGTTCCAATGGAAGAACTTGATGACTATCTCCAAGATTTGCCTAAGGATACCGAAATTGCAACTTACTGCCGAGGACCATACTGCGTGTTCACCACGCAAGCCGTTGAAAAGATGCAGAAAAAAGGTTTCAAAGCCTATCGCATCGAAGAAGGCATCCAGGAATGGCGGACCAGTTAAGGCGGTTCTTCTTAATCAAAAAACGCAGCCAAGATGCTGCGTTTTTAACACAATACGTGCAGGCCAGCGCTGCACAATCAGTTGAATAATACGAACGCCGTTTTATTTCTGTCTTAGGAAATAGCGGCGTTTTTAGTTGTTAATCTTTAGATCCTTGTTAGCAGAAATCGTCTAGAGAAGCGGCGGATCTGTTCGCAGGCGGAGGAAGGATATTGACGAAAATAAGGAATATTATTATTCAACTATACAATTATATAATTGAATATACTTTGATTTTGTCATATACTAAAATCGTTCCACAACCGAACTGTAGGAGGTAAGATACAATGAAAATGATGAAAGCTATACAAATTCCGTCCAAGGGCGAAAAAATGAAGCTGGTCGAAATCCCGGTGCCTCAACCTGGAGAAGGGCAAGTGCTTCTTCGTGTAGAAGCATGCGGGGTATGTAACGGGGACTCGGTGGCCATTGGAGGGAATGCCCCTGAGTATCCGCGGATTCCGGGTCATGAAGTAGTCGGTATCGTGGAGGAGCTTGGGGCAGGTTCGACGAAATGGAAAATTGGGCAGCGGGTAGGCATTGGATGGCATGGGGGCCACAACCATGTGACGGGTCTAACCATGGACGGCGGCTACGCGGAATACATGGTTGCTTTTGAAGATGGGCTGACTAGCATTCCAAATGAAGTATCCTCCAAAGAAGCAGCTCCGCTGATGTGTGCAGGCGAAACTACGTTTAGCGCACTGCGAAACAGCAAGGCTCGGCCAGGTGATCTTGTAGCCATTTCCGGTATTGGAGGACTCGGGCACCTTGCGGTACAGTACGCAAAGAAAGCAGGCTTTCAAACCGTTGCCATCTCTCGTGGCGGGGATAAAGAGAAGTTGGCACGAGAGCTTGGAGCGCATTTTTACATTGATTCCGAAAAAGAAGATCCGGCCCAAGCGCTAAAAGCCTTAGGCGGAGCCAAAGTCATTCTCGCTACTGCGCCAAATGCTAAAGTTATTTCTTCCTTAATCAATGGGCTTGGTACAGATGGCGAACTCATTATTGTAGCGGGTTCTGGGGAACCTTTGGAATTGTCTGCCATGGACTTTTTAAAAGGTCCTAATACAGTGCGAGGTTCGTTTACCGGACAGGCTAAAGAAGTTGAAGCGGCGGTTCGCTTCAGTGTGCTGACTGATGTACGGCCTATGATTGAAGTCTTCCCCTTGGAACGCGCTAGCGAAGCGTATGATAAAATGATGTCGGCAAAGACACGATTTCGAGCCGTGCTGAACATCTCTGAATGATTCTAAACGAAGGGAATGTCTGAATATATCGGATGCTATCGACCTGACGTTTCGCACGTCCGGACGAGAAAATTATCATGCATATTTCGAATTTCCGGCCCATCAAACGGGTGAGAGATGTCGTCGATATTTTCGACAAAGTAGCGAAGCACGTGCCGAGCCGACTCCTACTTGTCGGAGAAGGACCGGATTTGCCGAAAGTTCAGCTAATAATAGACTTGACGTAGACAGATAACCAGCATTATAATTCAATTAATAAATTGAATAATATAACGATTGATTTCGAATATAAATAAAAAGGAGATGCTCTCTATGGGTGCAACAGCACTGACGAAAGCAACATTTCAAAGCCATATCCAGTCCGGAGTAACCTTGATTGACTTCTGGGCGCCTTGGTGTGGGCCATGCAAAGTTCAACTTCCGATTGTTGAGGAACTGGCTGATGAGCTGAAGGGGCAAGCAACACTTGCCAAAGTCAATGTTGACGAAGAGCCGGAATTGGCTTCGCAATTTGGTATAAGAAGTATTCCTACTTTGCTGCTGTTTAAAGACGGCAAGCTAGCTGAAACGATGGTGGGAGTTAACCAAAAGCACGTACTCAAAGAAAAAATCGTAAAGCTGGCCGGCAATTAAACCGGATTGAACAGATTAAAATCGGCAATTGCTTTGGATAAGCGATTGCCGATTTTCAATGGGAATGGAAAGGGGGGATTTCATGAATCACTCACATTCAGAACCATCCATTAAAGAAAGATTGTATCAGCAATACGCCCGCATCGGAAAATGCTTGTCCAGTGACAAGCGACTTGAAATCATGGACTTACTTTCCAACGGTCCTAAATCTGTCGAACATTTAGCCGGGCAGACTGGTATGAGTGTTGCCAACGTATCGCGGCACCTTCAAATCTTGTTGGATTCACGACTGGTGAAATTCAGAAAAGAGGGAACCTATGCGATCTATAGCCTAGAAGATCCTGTGGTGACCGAGTTTTTAATTGCCTTATGGAAGCTCTGTGAGAACCGGCTTTCCGATATACCTCGTATTAAAGAAGACCTGCTATCTCAATATGAAAGTATTCGGACGATCTCTAAAGAAGATTTGATTAAGAGAATGGCTGCAAACACGATTATTGTATTGGATCTTCGTCCTAAAGACGAATATGAGGCGGAGCATATTGAAGGCGCGATATCTGTACCTATGGAAGAACTCGATGCGTACCTTCAAACGCTGCCACAGCATGTAGAACTTGCAGCTTATTGTAGAGGACCCTTTTGTGTGAATACAACGGAGGCCGTGGAACATATGCAGAATAAGGGATTTACTGCCTATCGAATCGATGAAGGGGTGCAGGAATGGAATTGGAAATGAATGTGAATGACCCGGTGATCATTATCGGCGCAGGTTTAAGCGGCCTACGTACGGCATCATTGCTCACAGCACAAGGCATCAAGTGCAGCGTGCTAGAAGCACGAGGACGTATCGGTGGAAGAGTCTTAAGTAAAGAGGTTGCAGACAGGCCTGACCTCGGCAGGTTCGATCTAGGCCCGACATGGTTCTGGCCACAGTATGAGCGAACGATTACCAAGCTCGTTAAAGAACTCGGTTTAGGGACATTTGAGCAGTACAATGAAGGATTCATGCTTTCTGAGCGATCTCGAAATGAACCCGCACAGCAATATGTGTTGCCGGAAGGAGCTGTTGAAAGATCGGTTCGGTTCATTGGAGGTGTTCAGTCCCTCATCGACGCCGTAGCAGCCACACTTCCTCCAGGGACGATCCAGCTTAACACGCGAGTGACTTCGATCCGTCAGGAAGGAAACGGAACCATCACACT
The DNA here is from genome assembly GCF_059820445.1 of Paenibacillus sp. sgz302190. Taxonomy (NCBI): domain Bacteria; kingdom Bacillati; phylum Bacillota; class Bacilli; order Caryophanales; family Paenibacillaceae; genus Paenibacillus; species Paenibacillus sp. sgz302190. Next base: position 180,962 of record NZ_JBZYAO010000012.1, on the reverse strand, counting down.
TGAAGCAGATGGCAAGAGGGACAGTATTCGTGCAAGTGCGGTCATTATCACCTTACCGCCCCGGATCGTAGCGCGAAACATCACCTTTTGGCCCGGGCTCTCTCCCGAACTAATGGCTAGTTTGGTCAACAAACCCACGTGGATGGCAGCACAGGCTAAAGCAGTTGCGATTTACGATCGTCCATTTTGGCGCGAAAAAGGGCTTTCTGGTCTCGTATCCAGTTGGGTAGGACCTTTGCAGGAAATCCATGATGCATCGCCTGATACAGGCGCAGGTGCACTTTTTGGTTTTTTTGGGATGCCGGCGAAGTCGCGGCAAGAGCTAGGGGAGGAAAGAGTCCTCAAACTCGTCGTGGAACAGTTGACCCGACTCTTCGGGCCGTCCGCTGAAAACATGAGTGCCTTTCTTTATAAGGATTGGTCCATTGACCCGGAGACGGCGGTTGATGAAGACGCCGAACCACTTCGCGACTATCCAAGCTATGGTCCGCCTGTAGGCACGCAGAGTTGGGGAAAGAAGATCATTTTTGCGGGCACAGAAACTGCTTATGAACAGGGCGGACACCTTGAGGGCGCGCTTCAATCAGCCGAGCGAGCGGTATCTGAACTCATTGAGCTATACAAAACGAATCAATGACATGCTCGTCCAACGAATTCAAGGTGGAAAGTTTACGCTTGACGAAAGGGATGTTTGATACTATAATTCAATCAATCAATTGAATACAGGATAAATTCAACAACGAATGGAGGAATGAAACATGTATAGATCGGTTATCGTAGGAACAGGTCCTGCCGGGCTGACCGCTGCCATCTACCTGGCCCGTGCCAATATGAACCCACTTGTCATTGAAGGGCCAGAACCTGGGGGGCAATTAACCACAACGACGGAAATTGAAAATTACCCCGGATTTCCGGAGGGGATTCTGGGTCCTGAATTGATGGACAACATGCGAAAACAGGCCGAACGATTTGGGGCCGAATTTTATACAGGTTGGGTAAATAAAGCGGATCTGTCCGAACGTCCGTTTAAATTGCAAGTGGAAGGAAAAGGTGAGATTGTAACCGAAACGTTCATTATTTCTACCGGAGCGAGTGCCAAGTACCTTGGAATTCCAAATGAACAAGAGAATGTCGGTCGTGGTGTCAGCACATGTGCCACATGTGACGGGTTCTTTTTTCGGAACAAAGAATTGATTGTTGTCGGTGGTGGGGACACCGCGCTGGAAGAAGCGAACTTCTTGACACGCTTCGCTTCTAAAGTCATTTTGGTACATCGGCGTGACGAACTGAGAGCTTCTAAGATCATGCAAGACCGTGCGCATGCCAACGAAAAAATCGAATGGGCACTTAACAAGACGCCAGTTGAAGTCATCGCCGGCGACCGTGGGGTAACCGGATTGAAAGTCCGAAATAACGCAACGGGTGAAGAAGAAGTGATTCATGCCAACGGGGTGTTTGTGGCTATTGGACATCATCCGAATACCGGCTTTCTGGATGGGCAGATTACAACGGATGCGAATGGCTACATTATCACTGCTCCAGGTACGACGGAGACCAATATACCCGGCGTATTCGCTTGTGGGGACGTGCAGGATAGCCGCTATCGTCAAGCCATCACTGCGGCCGGCAGCGGCGCTATGGCAGCCATCGACAGCGAAAAATTCGTTGAATCCCACGGATACTAAGAGCAGTGAATATTATGGTCACTCTATATATCCTGCTTGCGGTTGTTCTCATATGGATTTTTCGTCAAGTTGGGCCGGTTCATTACCTGTCGTGTCTAAAAACGAATCTAAGGGATAGCTTAAACAAATTACCCTCCTCAATTAAGCTGCTTGATGTAAGGGATGTTACGGATTTCGATAAGGCGCATATTCCGAACTCAATCAATATTTCATTAGGCCGGCTGCCCTTTGTATGGCAAAAAGAATTATCCCTTGAGGATGAGGTTATGATCTTGGCAGATGGTTGTTTCAAAAGCAAGAAGGCCGCCCGGCTTCTTCAACGAAAAGGATTCCGCAAATTATATACGGTGCATGGGCCGGTTTTGAATCAGCTTAAGTTGTTTCAACTTGAAGATTAGTATACGCGCTTGGTTGAAGCTCCAATTCGGGGGTGGACGAACATGGGGGTGACAACATGAAAGAGCTTCATGAATTAACTTCGCTGGATATGGTAGAAGCGTTTCTGGAGCAGCATAAGTTGAGTTTCCTATACGTATCCAGGCCGGAGTGTAATGTGTGTCACGCCATTTTGCCTAAGCTAAGGGAGCTGCTCGAGCATTATCCGCAGATACACCTGGGCCATATTAACGCCAATCAGGTCGAGGAGGTAGCGGCAAGATTTTTGCAGTCCCTGCAATGCTTTTGATGATCGAACAAAAAGAATATGCAAGAGCGGATCGGTTTGTTCGCTTTGACCATTTAAATGAACAAATTGAACAAATTTATGAAATAGTTACTCAAGATGATAAAGTGAAGTAATTTTCAAGCAACAGCAGCAACCTTGGAATTAAAACTTTGGCTGCTGCTGTTTTTTTACTCGTACCCGCTAAATGAGTGTTTTGGTCATTATAAAATCTATTTGTTCTTCATCACCCATATAGAAAGAGTGGGCTCCTGTTTGAACAAACTCCATTTTTTTATAAAAGGCAATCGCGCTCTCATTTTTTTCCCAAACCCCTAGCCAGATCTTCTCTTTATTCCGTTCTATCGCTACTTCTATAGCTTTATTTATTAGATATTTCCCAAGCCCCTGTTTATGGAATTTTCCCCTTATATAAATCCTCTCGATTTCAAGCGAATCATTGCCCATTATTTCGGATTGAGCCTCATTGGCGTTTATCTTTAAATACCCGGCAATTTCCTCATTAGAATAAATAAAATAGAATTCCGAAGAAATATTTGATAATTCTTTTTCTAATTGGTTTAAGTTAAATGCTCTTTCCAAGTAGGCTTTCATATTTTCTGGTGAATTTTGATTCTTGAATGTCTCATCAAATGTTTCTACACTAATTTCTTGAAGTAAGCCCAGATCTTTAAACGTGCACTTTTTTATAGTTACAGTCATTTTATTTGGCCTCCTTTTAAAAAATCAATAATTTCTCTTGTTTCCCTTTTTTACAAACTCCCAGTCTTTTTCTACATTTTTTCTGACTCTTTGCAGCAGGTTAAAAATGGTTTCTACTTCGCTTTCGGAGAATCCGGATAGTGCGACTGTATTGGAATAATCGTTTTCCCTTTTTATTGCAGGGTAAACAGCCTTCCCTTTCTCCGTAGGAAACAGTTTTTTAATTTTTTGGTTATAGGGATCATCATTCTTTTCAATAAATCCAGTAATCTCAAGTTTCTTTATAGCACGAGCGGCTGTCGTTCGATCTACCTTTATCATTTCGGCTAACTTTTCTTGAATAATTCCCGGATTTTCACATATTCGCACGAGGTACAAGTACTGTCCTTTTGTAAGGTCATATTGTTTAAATTCAATATTACTTATAGAATCCAATGACCTAGCAATCATTCCAACCTCACGTAGAATTTCCTTCATATTTGCAACTCCACTACAATTGTATTTTTCAAATGACGTAAGAATATAGTACATCATTTTTGTTGTATTTACAACAAAAAAACAGTCGCAGAGTACCGGCGGTCATGCCGATGCCCTGCGACTTTTCGGTGTGTCTTAGTTCAGTTGGCTGCCTCGTCGGCCGAGGGACCGTAGAGGCCCGGCACCGGAATATCGAGAAGCCGCAAATAAACTCCGAGCTGCGCCCGGTGGTGGACCATGTGGCTTAATCCGAAGGTGCGAAGCGCGATCGCCCGCGGTTGGCGCAGGATGATATGATCGCCGTTCCGCAAGGTCCATTCCTCGCCGAGCGTTTTCTCGTCGCATTCGGCTAACAGCTTTTCAAGCTTGACGACGTTCGCGTCGAATTCCTCCAGCACGTCTTCGCGTCTTTCCAAAGGTTCCCGCCGAAGCGGCACGGTCGAAAGATCGAATTCCGGGTACTGAAAAATCGCGACTTGCCAGTTCAGCAGGTTGATCAGGTGCGTGGTCAGCCCGCCCAACGTCATCGATTTCACGTGCGGCTTCCACGTCATATGCTCCTCGGGCAAGCGTTCCAGAATGCGGCGCGTAATGGCCAGCTCATGCATAGCATCTCCGATGATTAGTTGCTTCACCATAGATTCCCTCTCCTCCCTTATATGACTAGCATACTATAAACCCGGTCGAGTGGAAAGGCTTGTCTCGGTCGAGCCGAAATGCATGTTACATTCGTTCGTCCCGTGTATCCGTTTATTTGCTGAATTCATCTTCATTGGTGCCGGCTGCCCTATCGGGTCTTTTCATTTCGGCGGGCGAGGCCATAGGAACGTTTTTACAAACAGACGTTTTGTTTCGGATATCATATCTTTTTTTCAGGTATAGAAAAAGTAAATAGGGGGAAAAGCCTTTGAAGAGTTTAGGAGGATATCCATAGTATTCCTCGAATAATTAAATCATTGACCTTTGGGTTGTTGAGAATCAGCCATTATAAGTATTTTCGGGAGGTGCTAGGGAAATGAGCCAATTACAGCGATTGACTCCGCTGCTTAAGAGCTTCATGGAGAAAGGCGGACCGGCCGGGTGTGCCTGCACCATCGTACGACGCGGGGAAGTTTTATATCAGGAGAGGTTCGGATATGCTGATTTGGAGAAGAACATAAGGATACAGCCGGATACAATTTACCGGATCTATTCGATGACCAAAGTGGTTACTTGTGTCGCTGCTCTCATGCTATATGAGAAGGGACTGTACTTGCTGAACGATCCGCTGGATGAATATCTGCCAGAATTCAAAAATCCACAAGTGTACCGGTATAATGAACTCGGTACTGTGTCCGTCTCTCCCGCAGCGGCCCCGATACGGGTCAAGGATTTGTTCACTATGTCGTCCGGGCTTACTTATGGCGGCGACGGTACGGAAACTGAAAGGCAGACCCGAAAAATCTTTGAGAACAATGTAGCGACTTTGGACCCCCGGGCGCTGTCCAAAGCACTGGCGGCCATTCCATTGGCTTTCGATCCCGGCACGAGCTGGAAATACGGTACAAGCCACGATGTCTTGGCTGCATTGATTGAAGTGCTGTCCGGTCAAACGTTCGGAGAGTTTCTGCAGAAGGAAATTTTCGAGCCACTGGGAATGGCAGACACCTCATTCCGGATACAGGAAGAGAAGCGGGAACGCTTATGTGTGATGTACGATCGTTCCGAAGATGGGACGCTGACTCCAAATACCCGCATGGACACTCCTTATCAGCCAGGCTGCCGCCATGAAAGCGGTGGAAGCGGGCTGTTGTCAACGATCGGCGACTATAGCAGGTTTGCGCAAGCGTTGGCAAGAGGGGGCGAACTGGACGGGATTCGGATTGTTAGCCCGAATACGGTTCGATTGATGGGGACCAATCATTTAAGTCCGCGGCAGCTTACAGATTTCAATTGGTCGCATATGAGCGGTTACGGCTATGGTTTAGGGGTCCGTGTCATGATCGATCGGGCAGCCGGCGGCAGCAACGGCTCGATCGGCGAATACGGCTGGGCCGGTTTGGCTGGTTCGTGGTTATTGATCGATCCGGCAGAGGAGTTGTCCGTCGTGTACATGCAACAGATGCTGCCGAGCCTCGAACCCTACATTGTTAACCGGATGCGGGCCGTTGTTTACGGGGCTCTGGAGTAGAGTTTCTAAACATTGTTGACTTTTAATCGAATAAACGTTTATCATAAATTTATGAGACATAAAGATATGAATAAGAGCGAAGCGATATTTCAAGCAACGATACAACTTCTGAATGAGATTGGCTTTTCCGATATATCCATGTCAAAGATCGCGAAGCGAGCCAACGTATCCCCGTCGACTATTTATGTTTATTTCGAAAACAAGGAGGACATGCTCGCTAAGCTGTATTTGAATGTTAAACAAAGAATGAGCTCGTGTATGTTTGCGGGAATAGATGAATCTATGCCTGTCAAAGCTGGATTCGAACTAGTGATTCGGAATTATATTAAGTTTATTTCTGATCGTAAAGAAGATTTTCTATTCCTCGAGCAGTTTAGCAATTCACCGCTTGTTGAGAATTTGAACCTTGAAGATACCAGTCAGATGTTTCAGCCTTACGATAAATTAGTTGAGAAAGGCAGGGAACAGCAGCTGCTCAAAGACTGCGATAACACGCTGTTGTACGTACATCTTCAACATCCGATAGCAGCATTGGCGAAGCAGCATTTCAAGGGAGAGTTTGAATTTACTGAGAAAAATATGAAGGACTTGGTTCAAATGAGTTGGGATGCGATTAAATCTTAAGCGCGTCCCATTTTATTTTGCCTCATAATGAACGAACATTCTATTATTTTCATAAAAATTGAAAAAGAAGAAATGCTACTGACATACAGTTGTCATTAGCGTGTTTGTATAGTTAGATTAACATAAACGAAGGCGGACAAGAGCAAAGGGGAGAGGGGGAGCAGCGCTTGAAAAAAACAGAACGTTTGTTAGCGATTGTGTTGGAACTGCAGCGGAGCAATGTGCGGAGAGCGGAGGATTTGGCTGAAACATTTGAGACCAGTGTTAGAACGATCTATCGTGATATTCAGGCGCTTTGTGAGGCCGGCGTACCTATCGTAGGGTCACCCGGAATAGGCTATTCCTTAATCGAGGGCTACTTTCTACCACCTGTCAGTTTTACTTTGGATGAAGCAGTCACCTTGTTGATCGGCGCTGATTTTATCGAACAGCGCTTTGATCATCATTACATCAGAAATGCTCGGTCTTCGCGGAGGAAAATTGAAGCGATTTTGCCTGGGCCAATCAAGGAGGAAACTGAACGGGTCCGCAGCGGTATCCGCCTTCTCAATACGAAGGAACGGAATGTGGGGCGTGAGAAATTAAACATTGAAACGATCCGCTCCGCCATATTAGATGGAAAAAAAATCCATTTCGGATACCATAAAAGATTGACTGATGCCGATGGGAGCCGTGAAACTGCTCGAACAGTTGCACCTTATGGTTTGATACTCGTTGACGGGTCTTGGATGTTAATAGCTCATTGTGACTTGCGCCAGGACCTACGTCATTTCCGAGTCTCGCGGATAAAAGATCCTGTCATCACGGATGAAAGGTTTCAGCTCCCAAGCAGCTTTAATTTGCACGATTATCGGCAAACGGATGACCGCAACGTCAAGATTCGTGTGCTCTTTGATGCAAGCATCGCGGATAAAGTGCAGAACACGGACAACTACTATATGGAGGATGGCGAGCTTCATGCGGATGGATACTATGTGAATTATCGCGTACGTCACCCCGAGGAACTGCTGCATTGGATACTCGGATGGGGGGCAGGTGTCGTAGTTATTGAGCCGGAATCGTTCAAAAATCGAGTGAGAGAAGAAATTGAAAAAATGACAAAACGCTACTGACATGATGTTGTCAGTAGCGTTGTTGTATGCTTGGATATATCAAAACGAAAGGAGGTTGCAAGAAATTGATCGATAGAGCAACTGATTTTGTGTTTGATGAGAGCGACATGACTTGTTCCAAGCGGAGTCGTTATTGGATCGGTATAGTCTCTGCATCGCATGTCAACTATGGGGTAGAAGAAGGGATCGCGCAGACTTGCAACGGGAAGGCTGGTTCGCTCGGAAGAATGCGGTCGGGGGATTGGCTCATCTACTACTCCCCGCGAACGGATATGAAGGGAGGAGAATTCCTGCAGGCATTTACGGCTATTGGCCGGGTCGCTGACGATATCGTATATCAATTTAAAATGAGCGACGACTTTATTCCATATCGTCGGAATATGCGTTATTTGCCTTGCCGCACTGTTAAAATCGCCGGTTTGTTGGACAAGCTGACGTTCACCAGAGGGAGACGCAACTGGGGATACTCATTTCGCTTCGGGCAATTCGAAATTAATCGGGAAGATTTCATGACCATAGCGAATGAGATGCTGGGGGCCGGCTGGGAAGAAACAACTTCGGAAGAATCAACGAACTTATTACTTGGAGGGAAACCATAATGAAAACCGTATTGTATATTACTGCTCACCCGCTCGATCAACATGCTTCGTACAGCCTGGCTGTCGGTAAGGAGTTTATCGATACTTATCGCGAAGCGCACCCCGAGGACGAAGTCATCCATCTCGACTTATTTCAAATGGACATCCCGCCCTTGGACGCCGATATCCTAAATGCAAAAGCGAAATTATTTGAATGGAGAAAGTCCGGCTCCGGCACCCCGTTCGATCAGTTGCTGTCTGATGCTGAACGAACAAAGCTCGCCCGGCTTGATGAACTCTGTGATCAATTCATCGCAGCGGATAAATACGTCTTCGTCTCGCCGATGTGGAACCTTACGATCCCGTATGTGCTGAACCATTATATCAATTGTTTTGTTATTCCCGGAAAGACATACCGTTACACCGAGACCGGCCCTGTCGGACTTATAACCGGCAAGAAGGCGATTCACATCCAGGCCAGCGGCGGAGTCTACTCGGAAGGCCCTGCCACATTCATGGAGTTTGGACATAGTTACTTGCGAACAATCTTGCAGTTCGTCGGAGTCACTGATACTCAAAGCATTTTTGTCGAGGGAATGGCAGAAATGCCGGATCGAGCCGGAGTCATCAAGGAAGAGGCTATCGTGAAAGCCCGGGAAGCTGCGAAGAGCTTCTAATACGTTGCAAGAAGCACCACAAAAATAGCTGCAATCCCGGGTTTCTGGGGATATGCAGCTTTTTTTATTCTAAGCCGCTGTCAGCATTTAAATCCCGAGACTTTCTTTCAAGATCTCCAAGCCTTTTTTCAATTTCTCCAAAGAATTTGTAGACGAAAGCGCTATTCTCAAATAATGATCATGCGTACCGGCCCCACTTAAAAAGCGATCGGATTGAAAAACCTGAATTCCTTTGTTCATAAAGTAACTCTCCGTGTGTGTTGCACGAATATGGTTCGATAAGGGAAGCCACCTATAGAAGCTTAATGGATGGCCGGTGTGAAGAGACTGAGGGAAAAACTCTGTAAATATATCGTTAGCACACTGCGCCAGCTCCTTCTTTTTCGCGACAATTGCATTTGCTTTTCCGGATAAAATAAGTTCGGTTATGATCTCGGCATCTAACGAAGAGGTCTTGACATTAATGTTAAAAATCGCCTTCATTATCTTCTCTTTGTATGCATCGCTAAACACCATATATGCCACTCGGAGGCCGGAACAGATGGACTTGGAGGTACTACAAATATAAACGGTTTGTTCTTGGAGAAGTTGAAACATAGGCTGACCATAATCATCCATAACACCGGCTGTCAAAAAGGCATGAATATCGTCTTCAATTAAAATTAAATTATGCTTTCGAATAATGGCAGCTAATTCTTTTTTACGGTTTTCCGGAATCATTACAGTCGTGGGATTAGAACAAGAAGGCATCAAAAATACGCCGTGGACATTCAGTTGAAGGCATTGATTTTCAAGCTCGTCAGGGAGCATTCCGTGCTCGTCACCGGGAACCGGAACTAGCTTAATACGAAACATTTTCGAAATCTCAATAAAGTTTGAATAGGTATAAATATCGACTGCGATCCGTTTTCCCGGTTCAAATAGAGCTAACAACGTAATTGCCAGCGCATTCTGTGCTCCAGAAACGATGGCCATATTTTCTGTGTCCGCATGGATGCCAAAAGCTTTCATCCAATTTTGAGCCGCTACTTTTTGATGTGGAATTCCTGTAGGATCATTGTAATTAAAGAGCAGCTCCAAATAACGTTTCTCCATCACTTTTTTTGCAGCTTCAGCGACAGTCGTATTCGTTTGCTCAAATGATTCGACAAAGCCAAGATCAATACATTCATTTGAAATTTTACCTTTTGAAATTGTGATGGAGCGTGCCGCGTTGGGCGAAACAAATGTACCGCTCCCTGTAACAGCATAAATTAAGCCTTTAAGTTCGCATAATTTGTAAGCGCGTGTAATGGTCGTAAAATTTACATCTAAAAAATCGGCCAACTCCCTTTGCGGCGGTAATTTTGTACCGGGAGCTAAAAATCCGTTTGTAATGTCATGTTCCAGTAATAAGGCCAGCGAAAGATAGATCGGACGGTTCAATGCGCCTTTGTCGGGTTTCCACGACATTGGGTAATCAGTAAAGGAGTTTATCGGCATACTGTACCTCGCAAAATTGTAATCCATACAATTATACTATTGATTGTGAGCCTGCTTATTTTTGCCGGTTCGATGGAATTTGTTGCTGTCAATCTGCTGCTTGGGGCCTTTCATCCGTTAGGTGCACTGTTCCTCACTTTAGCGGTAAACGCGCGCCATCTTTTTTATGGGATATCCATGCTTGAAAAGTACAGGGGGACCGGGCTGAAAAAGCTCTATCTGATTTTTGGTTTATGCGATGAAACGTTCTCCATCAATTACACAGCAAATATAGCGCAAGAAGTGAATAAAGGATGGTATATGTTCTTCGTCACCGTGCTTAATCATAGCTATTGGGTCCTTGGGGCTACAATTGGCGGGCTGTTTGGTTCGCTAGTGCAAGTAAATATGGAAGGGCTTGAGTTTGTTATGACGGCTCTATTTGTTGTCATCTTTATCGAACAATGGATGAAAGAGACAGCGCATCGCAGCGCGTTATTGGGTCTGGGATTATCGCTTCTATGCCTTTTTATTTTTAATAGCGGCAGCTTCGTCATTCCTTCCATGATCATCATTCTCTTCGTACTTACTTTGATGAGGAAGCAACTGGAGAAGAAACCAGGTGAACGTACATGTCAATGACTTTATTAGAGCAAATGATTACGATTGGAATGGTTGTTTTGGGAACGATGATGACGAGATTTATTCCGTTTATTATTTTTCCTTCAGGCAAGCCTACTCCAAGCTATGTGCAGTATCTCGGCAAAGTATTGCCCTCGGCAGCTTTGGGGCTGCTGGTTGTCTATAGCATTAAAGATGTCAAATTTTTATCCGGCAATTATGGAGCGCCCGAATTGATTTCAATTGCTGTCGTTGTTTTTCTCCATATTTGGAAAAAGAATATGTTTTTATCCATTGCAAGCGGCACTCTATTCTATATGATTTTGGTTCAATTTTTATTTTAGCTGGCTGCTATAGTTAAAAGAGACAAGGAGCAGTTTGCCGCGGCAAGCTGCTTTTTATTTTGTATGCGAAAAATCAGACGGAATTGTGCAAAAGGGGCTGGAATAGGCCGTCTCATGCCAATTGAATTCATAAAATGTACACATTTTGTTCATGATTTGGAATAATATGTTTGAAATAAGTGATTTTATTTTTTTGAAACGTGTCTACATATAGGAGGGGGGAATTTATGAAGGAGAGTGTTTTATGAAAGACGAGGAAGAAATATTTAAAACAATCCAACCTTTTTTCGTCGAGAGATCCATATTCCCGAACCTGTCGAAAAGAGAAAAAGAAATTTTGCTTTACTGGATTTCCGACTATAACTACAAACAAATTAGCAAAATGCTTTATATCAGCGAAAGTACGGTACGCACTCATATTCAAAATATCAATAACAAGCTAAATGCAAACTCCAAGGCTTCAATTACGATCAGTATACTGCTGGAAATAATAAATAATTTCCTTTAGCGATAGTGCCGCAGCTCGATAATACTGCATGTGTAGTATACCGAATTGGCTTTGAAACAGTTATTCTTTAGATAGTCCTTTTCAAATAGACGAAGTTAGGATCGGATACAGAGAGGAATTGATTCCCTGGTTGCCCAGGCGCTTAATTCCTATTTTTCTTATGCACTTTTAAGAGTATTTTCGTCCATCTCTTGATTGATAACAGTATATTTTATGTTAAAAAACATTACATTGAATTCATTCGGGAGCATGAATTCAAAAGCATTCATGTCAGGATTTCTTGAAAAAATCCAGGGGAATTGCTCTGAAAAACGAATATTAAAAGCCGGATGTCATTGAAATATCCGCTTATTTAACGAGTTTTGTTGTAAACACCAACGAGATCGTTATTTTTTTGTTGAAAAATACAGCCCTATGGGTTACATTATTTATATGTTAGATTAATTTACGTAATTTCGAGATCGGAAGTGTTTTTGCTAAATATAAAGAAAAACATAACATCATAAGTGATGTTATAGTCGGAACAGGAGCGTGAATTTCAATGAAGAAGAAAATTGTCTTGGTAGGAAACGGGATGGCTGGAGTCAGCTGTATCGAGCAATTGCTGAAGCTGGCGCCCAGTCAATATCAAATCACTGTTTTTGGGAAAGAGCCGTATCCGAACTATAACCGCATCCTGCTCTCTTCTGTGCTGGCCGGCGACGCAGGTATGAAAGATATCGTCATCAACGACTGGTTCTGGTACGAAGAAAATAACATTACGCTGCATACAGGCCATACCGTTAGTCATATCGATGCGAACCGCAAGCTCGTCAGCACGGACGGCGGAATCACGGTTCCCTACGATGAACTGATTCTTGCGACCGGATCGCTGCCTTTCATGCTTCCGCTCCCCGGCGCGGATAAAGAAGGCGTTATTGCTTTCCGGGATATTAAAGATTGCGAAGCGATGATTGCAGCCGCCAAGCAATACAAGAAAGCGGTCGTCATCGGTGGCGGTTTGCTCGGTCTGGAGGCGGCTCGCGGTTTGCTGAACCTGGGCATGGAAGTGTCGGTCGTTCATATTAATGAATACCTGATGAATCTCCAGCTTGACCGGACCGCTTCACTCTTGCTGCAGCAGGAGCTGGAACGCCAGGGTATGAAGTTTCTGCTTAAGAAAAACAGCGAATCGATCCTTGGGAAAAAGCGCGCGACAGGCCTTCGTTTTACCGACGGGTCGGAAATCGAAACCGATCTGATCGTGATGGCAGTAGGCATTCGTCCGAATACTGCGCTGGCGAAAAACAGCGGCATCGAGATTAACCGGGGCATCGTCGTCAACGATTTCATGGAGACGAACGTCTCTCATATTTACTCCGTCGGCGAATGCGCTGAACATCGCGGGGTCGCTTACGGGCTGGTCGCTCCGCTTTACGAGCAGGGCGCTGTGCTGGCCAAGCGGCTTGCAGGCGTTGAGACAGCCGGCTATCAAGGCTCCGTCGTATCGACGAAGCTGAAGGTGTCGGGCGTGGACGTATTTTCGGCCGGAGAATATGCCGACAAACCGGGTACGCGCGCCGTTCGCGTTCAGGACGATTTCGAAGGGATATATAAGAAAGCCGTCATTCGGGACGGCAAAGTGATCGGCGCCGTCCTGTTCGGCGACATCAGCGACAGCTCCCGCCTGTTTGCCATGATCCGCAACGGCGAGGATGTAACCGGCAAGGAAAAGACGGTGCTTCTTGGCGAAGGAGGCGGCAAGGCGAAATCCGGCGCGGATTTGATTGCGGGGATGAATGACGAGGAGATCGTATGCGGCTGCAACGGCGTATCCAAAGGCGCCATCGTGAAGGCGATCCGGGAGAAGGGCTGTTCCAGCGTCAATGAGATCAAAGCGTGCACCAAAGCGTCCGCTTCCTGCGGCGGCTGCAAACCGCTTGTGGCCGATGTGCTCACCTATGTGCTCGGAGCGGACGGCGTAAAGACGGTAAAGGAAGGCATTTGCGGCTGTACGCCGCTGGGGCGCGACGAGGTCGTGGAGGCGATTCGCAGCATGAGATTGACAACCTCGAAAGAAGTCATGAACGTGCTGGAATGGTCGAACGCGGAGGGGTGCTCCAAATGCCGTCCGGCGCTTAACTATTACCTCGGCATGGTATGGCCGGAAGATCATGAGGATGAAAGAGAGTCCCGGTTCGTGAATGAACGCAATCATGCGAATATTCAGAAGGACGGCACGTACTCGGTTGTGCCGAGAATGTATGGCGGCGTAACGACGCCGAAGGATTTGAAGAAAATCGCGGAAATCGCGGAAAAATACGAAGTGCCGCTCGTTAAAATGACAGGCGGACAGCGAATCGACTTGCTTGGCGTGAAGAAGGAAGACTTGCCCGCCATGTGGGCCGAGCTGGATATGCCTTCAGGCTACGCTTACGGCAAATCGCTTCGCACTGTGAAAACGTGCGTAGGCTCGACATTTTGCCGGTTCGGCACGCAGGATGCCATCGGCATGGGCATACAGCTTGAGAAAAAATACGAGCGGCTGTACACGCCGGCCAAAGTGAAAATGGCTGTCTCGGGTTGCCCGCGCAACTGTGCGGAAGCGACGATCAAGGACTTCGGCGTTGTCGCGATCGACGGCGGTTGGGAACTGCATGTCGGCGGAAACGGCGGGACGAAGCTTCGCGGAACCGACCTGCTGTGCAAAGTCAAGACCGAAGAGGAAGTGCTGGAATGGTCGGGTGCTTACCTGCAGTACTACCGTGAAACCGGGAAGTACAACGAACGGACTTCCGAGTGGGTGGAACGCGTAGGCCTGGATACGATCAAGGCGGCGTTGGAAACGAAAGAAGACCGCGCCAAGCTTGTGGAGCGAATCGAGAAGACGCTGAAATTGATGAAAGATCCATGGAAAGAAATCATTGAGGAGCAATCGCTGCACAAGACGTTCGTACCGCTGGAGGAGCAATCGGCAGAGTCGATTTTGAAATAGAGGAGATGATGGGGATGAAGCGGATCCATATTGGAAATATATCGGAAATCGTTGAAAAAAGGTCGAGAATTGTCCGCATCGGGACGTTGGAAATCGCCGTGTTCAAGCTTTCGGACGGCACTGTCAAGGCTATTGAAAACCGTTGTCCGCACAAAGCGGGCAAGCTGTCCGAAGGCATAGTGTGCGATCACCACGTATTTTGTCCGCTCCATGACTGGAAAATCGATCTGCACGACGGGCTCGTTCAAGCACCCGACGAAGGCTGCGTAACGACCTTCCGGGTGGAGATCGACGCTGCCGGCGGCGAGTTGTATCTTCACATTGCGGAAGAAAGTATCCTGGCCTCCTAGCCTGGAAAAAGGTGCCGAATCATGCGACGAAACGAATCTGCCCTTGCCTTGGGACTTTCGACGATGGCGATGATGGCCTCGTTCGTCATCTGGAGCGTATTTTCTCCGATTGCCGGACAAATTCAAGAAATGTTTCATCTTAGTACGATTCAAAAAAGCGTATTGATCGCTGCACCGGTGCTGCTCGGGTCGATTCTGCGAATTCCGATGGGGGTTTATACGGATCGCTTTGGAGGCAAACGGGTATTTGCGGCAACGATGCTGTTTCTTGTTATTCCGCTGCTGGCAGCCGGATGGGCGCACTCCTACCTGCTGCTGCTGATCTGCGCGCTGTTTGTCGGGATGGCCGGAACGACGTTCGCCATTTCGCTGACTTATGTTTCGAGGTGGTTTCCCGCCGAGAGGCAAGGTCTAGTGCTCGGATTGGCCGGGCTCGGCAACCTGGGCGGAGCGGCGGCAAGTTATGCGCTGCCTTTTGTGTTTAACAGCTTCGGCTTGCCCTGGGTATTTTGGAGCCTGGCGATCATGATTATAATCGTAACCGCGGTCTTTTGGAGCGGGACGAAGGACTTGCCGGCTCCGGCCCGCGCGAAGACGTTCAAACAATCGATGGCGGTGCTTAAGGAACCATCGACATGGTATTTATCCGTATTTTATTTTCTGACATTCGGCGGTTTTGTAGCTTTCGGGGCGTACTTACCCACGCTGCTTCAAGATTTGTTTCAATTGTCGGCAACAAGCGCCGGTATGAAAACAGCGGGATTCGTCGTCATTGCCACGCTGATCCGCCCGTTGGGCGGATATGCGGCGGACCGCGTCGGGTCGCGTAAAGTTCTGGCGGTTGTGTTTGCGGGAATTATGCTAACATCGCTTGCTATGGCGGCGACCTTGCAGCAATTTGCCGGGTTCAGCGCCAGCTGCCTGATTGCAGCCGCTTTGCTTGGTATAGGGAATGGTGCCGTGTTTAAAATGGTGCCGGAGGCAGCGCCTTTCAATACGGGGGCGGTAACCGGAATCGTCGGCGCAGCGGGAGGTATAGGCGGATTTTTCCCGCCGATCGCCCTCGGTTTCATTAAAGATTGGTCCGGCTCCTACACGCTGGGGTTTGTGCTGCTTATGCTCTTTGCCTTAGGTTGCCTTTGGATGAACCGTGCGACGATTCGCATGAATACGGCCAAACCGGGTGCGGCGGCTTGAGCGGGGCGAAAAGCGGCGATGGGAATGAGTCGTCTTCAGTCTGGGATGTGGAGGTCAAGCAGACATGGGGAAACAAAAGCTTGTTGTAATAGGCAATGGCATGGCCGGCGTGCGCTGCGTGGAAGAAATTCTGGGGCTCGCTCCGGAGCGGTTCGAGATCGTCATCTTCGGCGGCGAGCCGCATCCGAATTATAACCGGATTATGCTGTCCAAGGTGCTTCAAGGCGACACGACCGTGAAGGACATTACCATCAATGACTGGCAGTGGTACCTGGATAACGGCATAACGCTTTATGCGGGCGACCCCGTTGTTAGCATCGATAAAGCGAAACGCGTCGTGATCAGCCGGGAAGGGCGTATGGTTCCGTACGATCAATTGATTCTGGCTACGGGCTCTTCGCCGTTCATGCTTCCGCTGCCTGGAGCCGACAAACCGGGTGTTACCGCTTTTCGGGATATTAACGATTGCAACACGATGATGGAAACCGCCAAGTCGTATAAAAAGGCTGTCGTCATCGGCGGCGGTTTGCTCGGCCTGGAAGCGGCCCGCGGATTGTTGAACCTGGGCATGGACGTTCACGTCGTGCACCTTAACGGTTTTTTGATGGAACGGCAGCTGGACGCTGCGGCGGCGAACATGTTAAAAAAAGATCTGGAAAAGCAGGGGATGCGGTTTCTGCTTGAAAAACAGACGGAGAGAATTATCGGAAAAAAACGGGTGGAAGGTCTCCAATTCAAGGACGGAAGCAAAGTAGAAGCGGATCTGGTCGTTATCGCGGTCGGCGTGCGCCCGAACATCAGGCTGGCGGCAGACAGCGGAATAGAGACGAACCGTGCGATCGTCGTCAACGATTATATGGAAACGAATGTGCCGGGTATTTATGCGGTCGGAGAATGCGCGGAGCATCGCGGGACGGTCTACGGTCTCGTAGCGCCGTTATACGAGCAGGGCAAAGTTCTGGCCAGAACAATCTGCGGCACCGGCGGCGAAGGCTACCACGGTTCGATCCTGTATTCGCAGTTGAAAGTATCCGGCGTAGAGGTATTTTCCGCGGGAGATATCCGTGATTCGGACATCGATACTTCCCTGAAAGTGTATGACGGCATTCGGCATACATACAAAAAGGTTTCAGTCCGCAACAACAAAATTGTCGGCGCTGTATTGTACGGCGACGCCAGCGAGGGCAACAAGCTGCTTGGCTATATCAAGCGGCAGGCGGATGTGTCCGTGCTGGATGAAGAAGAGGCGAAGGGAAGCGGCGCGGATGAGGCATATGCAGCTTCGCTGGCGCTGAACGCGACCGTGTGCTCCTGCAACGGCGTATCGAAGGGCGCGATTCTGGAGGCGGTCCGCGAGCAAGGCTGCGAAAGTGTCGAAGACGTTCGCGCTTGTACACGGGCATCGAGCACATGCGGCGGCTGCAAGCCGCTTGTGTCCGCGATGCTCGGGCTTGCGCTGCAGAGCAAGGCAGCGCCGAAGGAAACGGTGTGCGGCTGCACCGGCTGCACCCATGACGAACTGCGCGAGGCTGTGCGCGCAGGCGGGTTTGCGACAGCGCGGGAAGCGATGTCCGCGCTGGGCTGGAGCAAGCCGGACGGCTGCGCAGTTTGCCGGCCGGCCTTGCGGTATTATGTCGGCCAGGCGCTGGCGGCCGACATCGAAGCCGGAGCGGCTGCGGCGGCTCCGGGGGCNGCGATGTCCGCGCTGGGCTGGAGCAAGCCGGACGGCTGCGCAGTTTGCCGGCCGGCCTTGCGGTATTATGTCGGCCAGGCGCTGGCGGCCGACATCGAAGCCGGAGCGGCTGCGGCGGCTCCGGGGGCGGGCTTGCTCGCCGACGGCACGTACGGCGTGACGCCGCGCATGTACGGCGGCGTCACGACCGCCGCACAGCTAAGGCGGATTGCGGATGTGATCGACAAGTACAACATCCCGTTAGTGAAGCTGAGCGGCGGCGCGCATCTGGACCTGCTGGGCATCGACGCCGGGTATATCGGTTCGGTCGGCATGGAGCTCGGTCAGCCGCTTGAGGCAGCTCTTGTCTACGGCAAAACGATCGCCTCTGTGGCCACATGCGCCGGTATCGGCTACGATCCCGGCGCGCTGCAGGACTCCGTCCGGCTGGGGGCCCGTCTCGAACGCCGGTTGGAGCATCTGCAAATGCCGGCGCAAGCAGCTGTGGCCGTCTCGGCAAGCCCATTGCACCGGGCGGGGACGCTTGGCAAAGATCTGGGTATTGTCGGCGTGCCGGGAGGCTGGGAGATCTACGTTGGCGGCAGTTCCGGCGCGAAGTTCCGTAAGGGAGAGCTGCTGACGGTGGAATCTTCGGAGGATACGGTGCTGGAAATATCGGCCGCATTTTTGCAGTGGTACCGCGAAGAGGCGAAGTACGGCGAAACGACAGGACAATGGGTGGAACGCCTCGGCATAACGAAGCTGCGGGAAGGTTTGTTTCACCTGCTATTCCGGGCGGAATTGATAGCGAGAATGAACGCAGAGCGGCAACGGACGGAGCAACGGCAAGTAAATCCGCAGCCGACGGCTGCTTTGATAAGGTGAGCTGAGAGCATATGAGTCAGTTGGCAGAGCAAGAACAAGCCGGGAACGGTTTTCTCCATGTGATGGATACACAATGCCCTTTTTGCAGCGTTCAATGCAAGATGCAGGTGATCGAGGAAAGGGGCCGGGCGGAGGGGCGTCCGACCTATACAGTCGTTCCGAAGCCGAATCTAGCTTCGGAAGGACGGCTCTGCATCAAAGGCATGAACGCGTACCAGCACGTGCTGACCGGCGAACGCATCCTGCATCCGCTGATGAAGAAGGATGGCCGGTTCGTCCGCGTATCGTGGGAAGAAGCTTATGAACGGATAGCGGCAACGTTCGAGGAGCTTCGCGGACAATACGGGAACCATGCTGTCGGCCTTTACGGCGGTGGCTCGTTAACGAATGAAACCGCCTATTTGCTGGGCAAGTTCGCACGCGTGGCTCTGCAGACGAAGTACATCGACTATAACGGCAGATTTTGCATGTCGTCGGCTGCTTCCGCGGGCGTTAAGGTGTTCGGGATTGATCGCGGCTTAACGAACCAACTGTCGGATATCGAGCTTGCCGATTGCATCATCCTGGCCGGGACGAATATCGCGGAGTGCCAGCCGACGCTCATGCCCTATTTTACAAGGGCTAAAGAGAAGAAAGCCTATATCATTGCGATCGATCCAAGGGAAACCGGCACGACCCGTATCGCCGATCTGCATTTGCGGGTGAAGCCGGGGATGGATGCGGCGTTGGCTAACGGTATGCTGAAGGTTGTAATGGAAGAGGGGTTGGTCGATACGGCATTCGTCCGGCAGCGCACGAAAGGATTTGCCGAGCTGCAAGCGCATCTGGATTCGCTCGATATGGCGGAGATTGCCGGGTTAACCGGAGTTCCGGCCGAACTGATCCGCAAAGCGGCGCTGGCTTACGGCAAGGCGGCGACAGGCATGGTTTTCACGGCAAGAGGGGTGGAACAGCAGACGGACGGGCATATGGCGGTTCGCAACTTTCTTAATCTCGTTCTGATGACCGGCAAAATCGGCAAGCCGGGCTGCGGCTACGGCGCCGTCACCGGCCAAGGGAACGGGCAGGGCGGCAGGGAGCACGGGCAAAAGGCCGACCAGCTTCCGGGCTACCGGCTGATCGAAAACCCCGAAGATCGCGCCTATGTCGCGGGCGTATGGGGGATTGACCCGGACGAACTTCCAGGCAAGGGTGTCTCCGCTTACGAAATGATGGAGAAGGTGTACGAGCAGGAGATTCGCGCTTTGTTCGTGATGGGCTCCAATCCGATCGTATCCAGCCCAAATGCCAATTTCGTAGAAGAAGGACTGAAGAAACTCGATTTCCTTGTCGTTGCCGACTTCCTCATGTCCGAGACGGCACAGTTGGCCGATCTGGTCTTGCCGGTATCCGTGTATTTGGAAAATGCGGGAACGTTGACCAACCTCGAAGGACGCGTACTGCTCAGGGAAGCCGGCCGTGAGACGCCGGGCGAAGTCAAGCATGACTGGCAGGTCCTTTGCGATTTGGCGGAAAGGTTCGGGCGAGGCCGGTATTTCGGCTTTGCCGGGGTTGAGGATATTTTTAACGAGCTTCGTTTGGCCAGCCGTGGCGGTACGGCGGACTACTACGGCATCACGTACGAACGCTTGCGGAAGGAAGAGGGTGTGTACTGGCCTTGTCCGGAGCCGGGACATCCGGGGGCAAGACGGTTGTTTGAAGCGTCGTTCCCGCTGCCGGACGGCAGGGCGCTGCTTACTCCTGTGGACAATCATTTGCCGAAGGAGCAGGTCAACGAAGAGTTCCCGCTGTATTTGACGACCGGCCGCGTCGTTGCTCACTATTTGACAGGCGTGCAAACGAGAAAAAGCCATTCCCTGGCTGCGCAGGATGTGGAATCTTTCGTGGCAATTCATCCGAAAACCGCGAAGAAACACCGGATCGAAGACGCATCGCTTGTGAAGCTGGAGTCCAAACGCGGAGCTATCTATGTGCGAAGCCGGTACAGCAGCGATATCCGCGAAGACACGGTATTCGTGCCGATGCATTGGAGCGGTACGCAGAACGTCAACAAAATTACGCATGATGAGCTCGATCCGACCTGCAAAATGCCGGGATTTAAGGTATGTGCGGTAAAGGTGAGCCCGTTGGTTGCGGAATACGGGTAATCATATTGAAACCTGCGGCCTCTCTCAAGGATTGGTAATCAGTCAAGTTATCTTGACGATTTCCGATCCTTTTTTGCATGGCCGGCAAGTATCGGTTTACAGGAAGGCCATGATAGTTTATTTTTGGGCATATACGCGAAAGAATCTCATTTGCTACGATAATTATGATAAGTGAAGCAGAATGAGAGAGAGGGGAAGTATATGAAGAGACACAAGTTGGCTTCGATGATGACGAGTCTTATCCTGGCAAGCGCGGTTGCAGCGGGCTGCGGCTCAAATACGGGAAGTCAGCTATCACCGACTCCGCAAGGACAAGAAACTGCCCCAAGAACGGCGAACGGCAAGTTTGAACCGCCTGTTACGATCACAACGGCCCGTGTCGTTGGGTCGGACTACGTATTTATCAATGGCGAGACAATCGCGAATAATGTTCATAACAAGTGGGCTAAAGAGAAATTAGGCATTGAGATCAAGGACCTGTGGGATACGCCGGATAATGCGGCTTACCATACGAAAATCAGGCTTTCGCTGACTTCGCAAAATCAGCTTCCCGACGTGTTCATCGTGCAGGATCCGAATCTGATTGCCGATCTTATGCAATCCGGAAAAGTGATGGATATCCAGCAGGCTTTTGATCAATATGCATCGGAGCGGGTTAAGAAGCTTTATTCGGATAACAAAACTGCGCTAAATCAGGTGAAAGAAAAAGGCAAGCTGCTCGGATTGCCGATTTTCTCCGCAGGCGACGGAACGAATCCCGTGATGTGGGTCCGGCAGGATTGGCTGGATCGCCTGAATTTGAAAGCGCCTACGACGATCGAAGAGTTTGAAAAGGTGATGGACGCTTTTACGAACCAAGACCCTGACGGTAACGGCAAGAAGGATACCTTCGGGTTCAGTTTTTCGTCCAAGAACGCATTCGCGAACTGGATGTCGGATGCCAGCTTCGTTTTCGGCGCCTACACAGGGAAATTCCTTCCTGGAGCCTGGCAGAAAGCGAGCGACGGGACGCTCAAATACGGCTCGGTTCAACCGGGCATCAAAGACGCTTTGGGGAAACTGCGTTCGTGGTATGAAAAAGGATATCTCGATCCGGAATTAGCTGCTCTTGATGAAATGAAAGCGACCGAAAGCTTTATTCAAGGTAAATCGGGGATCATCGCAGCGCCGTTTTGGGCGAATGGCTGGCCGCTCGGCGATGTCGCCAAGAGCAATCCGGGCGCGGTTGTCAGAGCCTATCCTCTGCCTGTCGGACCGAACGGCCTGACGGCCCGCTTCACCGGTGCGATCAACGAAAATAAAGTCATGATGTTCAACAAAGACTTTAAGCACATGGACGCCTTTTTCCTGTATATGGACAAAATTTATGACAGCCAATTTGGAACCGGCGACTTTAAAAACGGTTTCTTTGAGGGATACGACTATGCGATCGTAAACGGGGAACCTGTGTATGATCCGAAAAAGTTTCCAAAGCCGCTCGAAAAAGCCGCAACTTCAAGCAAGTATAACTTGTTCTGGAACGTGCCGAGGATTCCTTTCATGGAATCGAAGGATTGGGACTATATTTTCCAGGGGAACAAGCCGGAGACCGCAGCACAAAAGGGAATTGCCGTGGCGGACAAGGAGCAGATTCGCGCCGGATCGCTCAACTACCAGATGAGAAACAGCAATGCGCCGGGAGAATTCCTGGGAGCTCCGACGGAAACGCAGCGAAGCAAAGGCGAGAACTTGAAAACGATGGAGCTGGAGACTTTCGCCAAAATCATTTACGGCAAAGAGCCGCTGGATAAATTCGATACGTTCGTCGCGGATTGGAAAAGTAAAGGCGGGACTCAAATCGAAAAAGAAGTCAACGATTGGTACAAAAGCGTGAATCAATGAGAACGAGGGGCCTCGGGTATGAGGCTCTCTTCTTTTTTAGCGAATATGTTACTGATTCCGATATCCTTGCGGGGTGTGATGGTAGTACTCTTTAAACAAGCGGATGAAGTACTGCGTTTTCAGGTATCCGACTTCCTGGGCGATATCCGACACTTTTTTATTCGTTTGGGTCAGCAATCGGGCTGCTTTCTCCATTCTGACACGGGTAATATAGGCGGAAATGCTTTCGCCGGTTTCCTTTTTGTACAAACGAGACAAATATACCGGATGCAGATAAACGTGCTCGCCTATTTTGGTCAGGCTGACATCCTCATGCAGATACGTTTGAATAAATTCCTGAATTTGACGGATGATATGGCTTCGGCCGGTTATGGAATCGTTGAGCGTTCGTCTGAACTGTTCGATTAACGGGAGCGCCCAATCCCTGATCTGTTCGACAGAGTGAAAATAATAGGGGTTGGAAATCAAGGAGAGGCTGCCGATCATGTCGGTCAAAGGGTCCCCTTGCTTATTTGCCATGTAAGTGAAGCAGGCGTACAAGTAGTTAACGGCCTCGACGATGTGATATTGTGTCCGAAAAGGCGGTTCGTTCAGTTCTTGCAGAATGCTGTGGAACTTCTCCATCACTTCATCCCACCGGTTCGTTTCCATCCCTAGCAGGAGAGTCGGTGCTTCATAAAGCTTCGTTAACGGTTTATACTCCGGTTTGCCGCTTAACGCGCCATTATGTAAAATAACGCCTTCCTGAAATCCGATCCGCCACCCAAAATCGTTCACAGCTTGCAAATACGAACTGTTTATGTGAGTCCTGAGGGGAAACGGCTCCGTGAACAGCACGGAAATATGTCTCTTTAAAAAAGTCCGGACAGCTTGATGCAGCTCGGCGATCCGCTCCTCCCGCATGTCCCGTTCGCCCAAGGCAGCCGCGGAAAGGACAATGGAAATAAACTGATACGAGTCTTTGCACCACCAGAGGGAGGAGCCCGCTTGAATGTCCCGGAACAAAATTTCCTCCGCTATGTTCAGCAGCGCGTAAGAAAAAAGCTCGATATCCTCCCGCGATTCGTTAGGATACGTTTGCAGACGAATGAGGAGCAGCGTACAGTCATCGTTTGGATGCAAGGGCAAATCCAAGGCTTTCATTTGCTGTCTCAGCTCTTCTTCTGCATATTGTTTGCCAAGCAGCAGGTCAAGCAGTAGATGCTCCTTCATCCGGGTGTTCCCCAGTCTGATGACCGCTTCGGCTTTGTTCACCTCCTGTGTCCGCTTGTTTTCCGCCTGGATTTGCGCCATCACTTTGCGAACGGCTGCGGCAACCTCGTCGCCTGTGACCGGTTTTAGCAAATAGTCGGCGGCACCGTTTTGCAGCGCTCTTTTGGCATAATCAAACTCCGAATATCCGGACAGCAGAATGACTTTCGTATCGGGGTGCCGGTTGTGAATCGTTTCCAGCAAATCCAGGCCGCTTTTTTCGGGCATCCGGATATCGGTAACGAGCAGCGGGATCTGATATTTCATGACAATGTCGAGCGCTTCATCCGTCGAGCTTGCCCGGTATACATCCGCAATCCCGCACTGTGCCCATTCCACACTTTCCTGCAAGTAATCAAGCACATATTCCTCATCATCCACCAACAATACGTTCATAAGGGATAACCTCCTGTCTCATCGAGGGGATCTTAATGGTAACGCTGAAGCCTCCCCATGAATTGTTAGCAAAATGCAAGCCCGATTTCGGACCGAACTTGTTCGTAAGCCGATGATGAATGTTCCATAAACCGCAGCCGATCTCTTCCGAATTGCGCTGATGATATACCTGTACCGCCAGCTCGCGAATGGCTTGTTCCGACATGCCTGCACCGTCGTCTTCGACGGTAATGGTGTAGTCGTCATGACTCCAGGAGCCGCGAATGCGAATGATTCCGGATTCTCTTTTGCTCTCCAGTCCATGTACGACGGCATTCTCGACCAACGGTTGAAGCAGAAGGGTCGGAACGGACAACTCCAGCATCGACGGCAAAATGTCGATTTCGTAAGTCAGCCGCTTGTTTCTGAGCGATTGGACTTGCAGATAGCTATCGACAAGGCTTATTTCGTCTGCCAGCGTAGAATCCGTTCCGGCTTTGCGGGTAATGAAGCGATAAAACTGGGCCAGGTTTTTGGCCATGGAAGTGACGGCTTCCGGAGATTTATGCGCCATACTCACAATATAAAACATGCAGTTGTAAAGAAAATGAGGATTGATTTGCGACTGCAAATGCTTGTATTCCGCTTCGCGCGTTCGAACCCGCTCCTCATACACATTTTCGATCAGAGCTTGAATCCGCGATGCCATTTCGTTAAATTTGGCAAATAAATAATCAAATTCGTTGTTTGTTTTGACGGCCGCTCTGCTGTTATAATCGCCTGAACCAAGGCTCTCGATTTTGCGGACCATGTAGCCGAACGGAATCCGAAAGTGCCGGTAAAGCAAATAGGACATGACTACGCCGGAAACAAAGAGAAGGAGCAGGCTAGTATTCACGAGCTGCTTTACCTTCTTGAGAGGATTCAAAAATTCGTTCAACTGAATGCAGCTGACAAGCATACCGTCCAAAGAAGGAATACGGATCGTTTGCACCATGTATTCCGTACCGTCTATCTTGAGAATGGAGAACTGCGGCCTTGCGGCGGAAGCATCGTCATGGAGCGCATCTACCTGATTCAACAGCGATAAGAACTTCCCGTTAATCGTCTGATTGGCAATTGTCGTGGAATCGGACAAATAGATGAAAGACGTTCCGTTACCCGACGCATCAAGACCCTTAAGAACCGACTTCAAATAGTCGCCTGGAATGGAAGTTTCAACAATGGAGGTTACATGGCTCAAATCCGAATTTGAAGTATACGGATTCGTGAAGAGCAAATGGAACGAAGCCGTTCCTTGCTCATCTTTGCGGATGAACCACTTGTTTTTCGGCGCGGAGACCAGTTGGGCGTCATCGTAGGCAAACTTCCCTTGGGTGGAAAGCGCTTCCTTAATATGCGGCCAGTAAACGCTTATATCGTGATTGAGCGAACCCGCCTGGCTTTGGAGAATCAGCTTTTCCTCGACATACTTCCGCATCAGCAAATGGTCGACATACTCGGGGAAATCCCACGAGCTCGAATATGCCTTGATGCTGGAATCGTTCACGAGCAGCTGCGTCTGCGTTTCGAGCTGTCTTATGGACTGCTCGAGCTGAAGCATCGTGAACTCCAGCTGTTTGGCGGCTGAATTTTCAAGCGTTTCCCGGACCAAGTCCTCGCCGGCTTTGTTGGAATAATAGAAAAGCAAGGTAGCCGGAAGGAGCAGGACGACCAGCATGATCAGCATGTTGCGGAATATTTTATATTTTACCATGTGTTCACCGCCTGGAGAATAATCGTGGGCAAGAGGTTATGGCAAGGGACATAGAAGTTAAGAACGTGCCATAGGTAGCGAAAGATCGCGTTGATATAATAGTAGCAGAAGCAGTCGAAAGTGCAATGACTTGGTTGCGGGAAGGGGAAAACATATGAAAAGCACTCAGGATGCTATTGTTCTAGGCAAAATATCCTCAAGTACAACGAAGAGCAAATGGATCCGCGGATTGAAAAAAACATGGCCGCTTCACCTGTTGATATTTCCGGCGTTAGTGATTGCCGTCATCTTTCACTACATTCCAATCGGCGGGCTTGTGATGGCATTTCAGAACTATAAGCCTTGGCTCGGTTTTTTTAAATCCGAATGGGTCGGCTTTAAGCATTTTCATTCTTTGTTTATGTTTGAAGAATCTGCTCAAGTCATATGGAATACGTTAATTATTTCCGTATTGAAAATTGGTTTCGGAACGCTCGTGCCGATCGTATTTGCTTTACTGCTGAATGAGGTGCGAAAAAGCGGGCTCAAACGGAGTATTCAAACTTTGGTCTATTTGCCCCATTTTTTGTCGTGGGTCATTCTCGGAGGGATTTTGCTCGACCTGCTGTCGGTCAAAGGCGGGCTTGTGAACCGGATGCTGTCGGCCGTATTCGGCACGAAGCCTGTTTTCTTTCTGGGTGACGGGGATTGGTTCCGCTTTGTCGTGGTTGTAAGCGATATTTGGAAAGAATTCGGGTTCGGCATGATCATTTACTTGGCTGCTATAACGGCAGTGAATCCCTCTTTGTATGAAGCTGCTGAAGTGGACGGTGCGACGAGGCTGCAGCAGACCTTGCATGTGACACTGCCTGCCATGATGCCGATTATTGTCGTTGTCGCTACGCTGCAGCTCGGGAACGTGTTGAATGCGGGGTTTGATCAAATTTTCAACTTGTACAACCCGCTCGTGTATAACAAAGGGGACGTGATCGACACCTTCGTTTACAGGTCGGCTATGCTCAAGGGGGATTTCAGTTTCGCGACGGCAGTCGGGTTGTTCAAATCGGCAACCAGTCTCGTTCTGATTGTCATCTCGTACAGGCTGGCCTATAAATTTGCCAATTATCGGATTTTTTAGTTGAAAAAGGGGGTGTCGCGACAGATGTACCATAAAACGACAGCTTATCGATGGTTTAATGCCGTGAACCAACTGTTTCTCATCGGTATATCGCTGCTGTGCATACTGCCGCTTATACATGTACTGGCTGTTTCTTTTAGCGGCAAAGCTGCGGCAACCGCCAATATGATCAACCTATGGCCGGTCGACTTTACGCTGGAGTCCTATATGAAGACGTTGAACAACCCGAATTTTGTCCAATCGCTGCTTTATTCGGTGTACCGGGCCGTCCTGGGTACCGGGATCGGCATGGCCGTTACTGTATTGGCAGGCTACGCATTATCGAAAACGTATACGGAATTTAAAAGCCGGAATGCTTATATGTGGTTTTTCGTATTTACGATGCTGTTTTCCGGCGGGCTGGTTCCCAGCTACATTCTTATAACGAATCTTGGCTTGATCAATACGATATGGGCGCTTGTCTTGCCTTCGGCGCTAAGCGTTTATAATATGATTCTGCTGATGAATTTTTTTCGGACGATACCTGCCGAACTGGAGGAAGCCGCGCTCATGGACGGGGCGGGGATCATCCGAATTTTGTTCAAGATCCATTTGCCGATCTCGACACCGGTGCTTGCGACGATTACGCTGTTCACGCTGGTGTTTCATTGGAACTCCTGGTTCGACGGGTTAATTTATATGATGGACACGGATAAATATCCGCTGGCGACCTTCCTTCAAACGATCGTCGTGCAGCAGGATTTCAGCAAGATAAGCATTGATCCCAAGGATTTGGAAAATTTATCCCAGCGCACCGTGAAATCGGCGCAAATCTTTATCGGGGCGCTGCCCATTCTGCTTATTTATCCGTTTTTGCAAAAGTTTTTTATAAAAGGCATCGTGGTCGGAGCTGTGAAAGAGTGACGTTAGCATAATAAAACAAGCGGCAGTCCGGGATTTGTATCTTACGTCCCTCTCTGCCGCTATTTTTTGCAACCGGGAAATATTCCGGCTATGGGGTATCGTTTCAAGCCCGCGGTTTAACCTTCTTGCGATCAAGCAGGGGGCCGGGGGCTCTGACTGAGCAGATTAAGCTCCTTGGCTTGTGCGATTGCTTTTGTGCGCCGATTAACCTTTAATTTGGCGAAAATATTTTTGACATGAACTTTCACTGTACCTATGGCAATAATCAGGTGATCGGCAATTTCCTTATTGGACAGCCCTGCCGATAATAACGCAAGCACCTCCAGCTCACGTTCGGTGAGCGGTTCCTCTATCATGCCGGGCGACGGCTGCACCTCTTCTTCCATGCCTGGTTCTGCATATGATGGTTCTGTCGAGCTTTGCAGCACGCACATCAATATGCCATGCGACGCCATAGCGAGAAGAACAGCCATGCGATCGTGCGCGAACACGCCGCTTGCAAGCTTGTTTTCAAGGTAAAGTACGCCCAGCAGAGCGCCATGGACAGTTACGGGGATGCACAGGGCCGATTGAGGCCGGTGCTTCGCTATATACGGGTTATGGATCAGCCAGCTTTCCTCTCCCCCGGTATAATGAACCTCCTCCTGTGTACGAAAGACATATCTGACGATCCCTTCCGGCAAGAGGGCGCTGTCATTCATTTCTAAAGGAGAAGGGATAGCTTGCGCCTCCGAATCCGCATATACCTGAATAAAAAGCGCGTCATTGCTGCCCGTCAGCAGAGCGCCTTTGCTTGCGCCCGCATATTTCATGATGGTATTCATGATTTCCGCAAGCATGGCATCCATGTCCATCTGATTCGATATCGCCTGAGTTGTTTTAAGGATCGCCGCGAGATCGACGCTGTCCAAGGAATTGTGCTCATTCCGAAAGCCGGATGTTCCGGCCGCTTGCTCCGCATCGTTCCGGCGTATCGGGCTCTGTGCGCTTTCAGACGTTGGACCGGTTTCCTCTTGCCGCTGCCAATGCGCCAGCAGCTCCTCCAATTGTATTACCTTCACATGCACTTCCCATTGCTTGTACCCCTCAATAGCCAATTGCAAATAAAATATAGCTGACTTTCTTTTGTCCTGCCGCCAATAGTGGCCGGCTGCGAGCTCGCCTGCAAGGCTCGTCACGTGCACATCGCCTTGTTCCCTTGCCTCGCGGATGGCTTTGTCGTACAGTTCCTCAGCCATCGTGAATTCGCCGGAGACACGCGCATATTCAGCTTGAAGGAGATACTGCCTGGATTGGAAATTAGCCGGGCTGTATTCCGCCCATTTGCTGAAACGGCGAAGACTGCGAGTCAGGTTTTTTTTCAGATTGGGCCATTTCGGTGACTGTGTACAAGCCAATGCGGCCAGCGTTTCATAAAATAGACATTCCGGCAAATGAGGCAAATGAGTGGCATATGCCTCATAAGATCCCGCTTGCCGGGCCCAGCGGACGGCTTCCTCATAATTGCCCAACAAATAGTAAATCTGAGTCTTATACGTGCTGTATTGAAATAAGGTGGTGGCCGAAGTCTCCCCCTTGCGAATCAGGTTTAAAAATTCCTCTTCGTCAAAGCCGGCGCCGCTGAACGAGTCCGGCGCCGCCGTCCCGCCCTGCAGGGCGAGAATATATTGCTGATACAGATAACAGTTCTGTTTCACGAATTCATCGTTTGTCGTATCGAGCACCGTCATATATTCCGCTATCGTTCTTGCCAATTCGCTTAACGACGCCCTTGTGTACAATGAATTGATATGCGCGCCGATGGCATAACTGGCAAATACATAGTCCCCCGAATCCATGCCGAAACGAAGCGCCTTTGTCAAGTAAGCGTCCCCTTCGCGGGCATTTCCGGCAAATAGGCACAATACCCCGCCGAATACGGTATAAGTTATACTTTTAATGGAAGTGACGTTGTAGCGCTCGGAAAGCTCCAGTCCTACTTTGCAAATGGCGTAACCCTTATCGATTTTGCCTGATGCAATCCCCAGCAGCATCCCGTATGAGGAGTAGATCGCCGCGGAAACGGGGGTGTTGCCATATTGAAGCGAAAGTTGAATGGCTCTGCACGTCAGCATAAAAAAGACCTTTTTATTCGTGAAAAAGGTGGAAGGAATAATCGCGGCAATCAGGTTCATTGCGGCAATCCGATCTTTATCCGACATTTCCTCCAATTGAGCGAGTCTGTCATACCGATTGCGCAGCAGCGCCTCAATGCGTTTCCCTTCAATCAGCAGCGTGAAGCTTCCCGGGTTGGGCGAAATGATAATCTGATACTCTCTCAGGCTTTCGAGACCGAGGGCAGTGCCTTCCAAATATTTGCCTTGGTTGATGTATTGCATGATTCTGATCATTTGTACTCTGCTTCGCTCAACCCGGTTGCGCGCACGGCCGAGCAAGAAATCGATGTCCTGATCGGACTTCCGGTAGTGGCCGCATAAATATTCGCATTCCGCTTTTTGCGCATGCAATTCGAAGCAAAGTTCGAACTTATTGCCCCAATCCTCCTCCGACAGCATCTCCACTCCTTTGCCGAAATAACCTAATGCGACATCGTAGGCGGAAGAGGCTTTGGCGCGGTTTCCCGCATCCAGGTTCAGCTTGATGAGCTGCAGCATGTCCTGCTCGTCCGTTATTTGTTTGGAGC
The DNA here is from genome assembly GCF_059820445.1 of Paenibacillus sp. sgz302190. Taxonomy (NCBI): domain Bacteria; kingdom Bacillati; phylum Bacillota; class Bacilli; order Caryophanales; family Paenibacillaceae; genus Paenibacillus; species Paenibacillus sp. sgz302190. The sequence goes on along the minus strand of NZ_JBZYAO010000012.1, from coordinate 150,130 downwards.
CCCGATTAAGATGGTTGACAACGTCAAACGAGTTCTCTCCATGTCCGCTGTCTTCCCCATTCAGGCATCTGCCTATTCGGATATGGACGGCCTGTTTCGATTCGTCATCGATCCGACTGTAAATCAGCCTCTGGATGTTGTCGTGAGCAAAGCGGAATTCATCGGTTTCGAACGGCACAATCATTCCTTCGGCTTCAATTGCGGACCATTCTGCAAGCATGTCTTCCATCGCCCGGTTCGCAACGCAAGCTATCAAATGCGGGTGAAACGTGCTTCCTACGCAGGCCGCAATCCGAAGAAGCTCCTGAGCGTCGCTCGAAAGGCGAAGCAGCTTGTGCTCCATCAAATCATGGATGGCATAGCTTGGCTCCTGCTCGATAATTTGCCCCAAATTCCACTGCCAGCACCGCTTCCCGTGGTTGTACAGCAGAGTGCCGTCGTCCTGCAGCCGGAGTAAGATTTGATTGAAATGAAACGGATTGCCGCCTGATCTATGATACAGCAGTTCCGTCAAGGACATCGTAGTGTCCGCGGGGCTGTTAAGCGTCTCCATAACGATGCGGTTCATTTGCGAAAGGTTCAGCGGCGGCAGATGAATATGGCGGACAACCGCTTGCTCTGCGACGCTTCCATCCGTTTCGTACCCCGGCAGCTTGCTTCGGTCCGTTTCCGTATGGCGATAAGCGCAGACAAACATCAAATACTGGCATTCCGGGTCGCATAGCAGCGCATGAATGAGCTGGAGGGACGATGAGTCCGCCCATTGCAAATCATCGATAAACAGGACGAGAGGATGTTCCTTAGATGCCAATGCTTGTACAAATTTGCGAAAAACATAAATGAACCGTTTTTTCGATTCATTGGCCGGAAGCTCTTCCGCAGCCGGCACAGCGCCCAATATCAGCTCGACTTCAGGAATAATCGCTGTAATGACGTTGGCGCTGGCGCCCAAAGCTGCTTGCAGCTTTTGTTTCCACAGCTCGGACTGATCCTTTCGTTCTCCCAGCAAATGACGCATTAACCCGCGAAATGCCTGAATAATCGGATGATAAGGGCTTTCTTTCGATATTTGTTCGAATTTTCCGGTAATATAGAAAAAATCTCGCGAATGCTCTTGTTTTCGAAACATTTCATTCATCAAGCTTGTTTTACCGATGCCGGCTTCGCCCGAAATATAAACCATTCCCGTTGACCCCAAGCAAGCGGAATAAAAGGCTTGCGTAAGCATGGCAAGCTCATGCTCTCTGCCGTGAAACCCCGCCTCCATGAAGAACGTATCATGAGGGCGTCCTATTTTGTCCAAATCCGCTATGAGAAACCCGGCATTTTGGTAGCGCTTATTCGGATTTTTTTCCAGCAGCTTCATGATGATAGATTCCAGACCTTCGGGCAAATCCGTTCTATGATTCGTCAGCGGCGGAGGGCTTTGCGCCAAATGCATATACACCCATTCGAGCGGATCCCCGGCAAGAAAAGGCAGGCGGCCAGCCAGCATTTCGTAGTAAATGACGCCAATCGAATACAGATCGCTGCGCTCGTCTGCGGAACGCATCATCCTGCCCGTGTTTTCGGGTGAGCAGTAGGGCAGACTTGTTTCGGAAATGCCGCTGCCGGCCGGACGGACATAGCGGTCATCCGAACGCTGCACCGCATAGCCTGAATCGCTCGAATATGCCTCTTGACCATTTGCAAGAACAGTTATCCGTTCAGGCCGCAAATCGAGATGAATGATCTGCTGCTGGTGAAGATTCCCGACAGAGGCCGCAATTGCCCTGGCAAGCGGGAGAAACACATCCGGCTTCATGTCTGTTTGTTCATTCATAAAATCCCTAAGAGTCATGCCTGTTTGACTCTCGATATGATTGTTCGCATTCATTCTGGTACACCTCGGACGTCAACTTACTAGCGGTTACCTTCTATTGTAATGGAAGAAGGGCTCATATTACAGATAAAAATAGGAATCCGGCAAGCAATTCAGCGCTTATTTTCATGTAAATACTCCTTTATAGGTATAGAGAATTTGAAGGTTTTGCTTTATCTTATTATTATCTTATTAACTGCATTAACAAATCCAGAGAGGTTTTGGTGGTTAAATGTTTAACGCCTTTATTGCTTTTATCAGCATTATGCTTCTTGGAGTGGTCATCTTCATTAAGCTATGGTGGGACGGCTCGTCTACGAGCCTTGCATTCACAAAATGGTTTTTTATCATTTTTTTCATAGCGGCGCTGATTGTCGGGGCGTGTACTTTCGCAGGAATGATTCAATTTTAGGGTTCTGCAGTAGAATGGAGGATATGGATGAAAGGCTTGAAGCAAGGAAAACGATGGATTTCCATGATGCTTATCGTCTTGGTTATTTTTGGGGTGTCATCCGGCGGGTATGCCATTGCTGCGGATCCGGCTGTCCTGGATCAAGAGCAGGCAAGTGGGAGCGGGAATAGTTGGGTCAACCATGACTATCAGCGTTATCAAACATTTACTCCGGCAATTAGCGGCAATCTCAGCAAAATCGATCTCAACACAGCCGGCTCATACGGCTCGACCGGGGCCCTTCAGTTGAGCATTTATAAAGAAGGCGATCTTGCGACTCCGCTTGCAACAGCGCAAACGGCGGCTGGATCAGGCTGGGTATCGTTCGATTTCTCCGGGGCGGCGCCATATTTGAAGAGGGAAACGATGTATAGAATGATTGCCTCAACGGAAAACGGAGGATCTGCCGGGTTTGGATGGTACATGATCGGCGGCGATGTTTATACAAGAGGGTTCTCTCCGGCTCTTGGTTACGACTACTCCTTCAGAACGTACATGATCGCGGATCATTCGATATCCCCGGCAGAGAGCGGGATCTCAAGCGCGCAATCCAGCCTTGCAGCGGACGGGACAAGCCAGACGGCCATTACCGTGAAGCTGAAAGACGCGCAGGGCAATGCTTGGACGACTGGAGGCTCGACGGTCGTTGTTGCGACGACACTGGGTACGGTAGGCCCAGTGACGGATAACGGCGACGGCACCTATACGGCGACATTGACGGCTCCGACGACGACGGGCACCGCGACGGTGAGCGCGAGTGTCGGCGGAAGCGCGCTGACGTCGACGTCGAGCGTGCAGTTCGTGCCCGGAGCGGCATCGGCGGCGAAGAGCACGCTGGCAGTAGGCAGCGCGTCGATGGCTGCCGATGGGACAAGTCAGACGACGGTTACCGTGAAACTGATAGACGCGCAGGGGAATGCTTTGACGACCGGTGGAGCGACGGTCGTGGTTGCGACGACACTGGGCACGGTAGGCCCAGTGACGGATAAAGGCAACGGCAGCTACACGGCGACGCTGACGGCCCCGACGACGGTCGGCGCCGCGACGGTGAGCGCGAGCGTAGGCGGAAGTGCGCTGACGGCGACGGTGAGCGTGCAGTTCGTGCCCGGAGCGGCGTCGACGGCGAAGAGCACGGTCACCGTGGGCAGCGCGACGCTGACAGCCGACGGTGCAAGCCAGACTGCGGTCAGCGTTAGGCTGAAGGACGCGCAGGGCAATGCCTTGACGACCGGCGGAGCGGCGGTCGTAGTTGCGACGACATTGGGCACGGTAGGCCCAGTGACGGATAACGGAGACGGCAGCTACGCGGCGACGCTGACGGCCCCGACGACGGCGGGCACCGCGACGGTGAGTGCGAGCGCAGGCGGAAGTGCGCTGACGTCAACGGCGAGCGTGCAGTTCTTGCCTGGAGCGGCGTCGACGGCGAAGAGCACGGTCACCGTGGGCAGCGCGACGCTGACGGCTGACGGTGCAAGCCAGACTGCTGTCAGCGTGAAGCTGAAGGACGCGCAGGGGAATGCCTTGACGACCGGCGGAGCGGCGGTCGTAGTAGCGACAACACTGGGCACGGTAGGCCCAGTGACGGATAACGGAGACGGCAGCTACGCGGCGACATTGACGGCTCCGACGACGACGGGCACCGCGACGGTGAGCGCGAGCGTAGGCGGAAGTGCGCTGACGTCGACGGCGAGCGTGCAGTTCGTGCCTGGAGCGGTTTCGGCGGCGACAAGCACGGTCACCGTGGGCAGCGCGACGCTGACAGCCGACGGTGCAAGCCAGACTGCGGTCAGTGTGAAGCTGAAGGACGCGCAGGGGAATGCATTGACGACCGGCGGAGCGACGGTTGTAGTTGCGACAACACTGGGCACGGTAGGCCCAGTGACGGATAACGGAGACGGCAGCTACGCGGCGACGCTGACGGCCCCGACGACGGCGGGCACCGCGACGGTGAGCGCGAGTGTCGGCGGAAGTGCGCTGACGGCGACGGCGAGCGTGCAGTTCGTGCCCGGAGCGGTGTCGGCGGCGACAAGCACGGTCACCGTGGGCAGCGCGACGCTGACAGCCGACGGTGCAAGCCAGACTGCGGTCAGTGTGAAGCTGAAGGACGCGCAGGGGAATGCATTGACGACCGGCGGAGCGACGGTTGTAGTTGCGACAACACTGGGCACGGTAGGCCCAGTGACGGATAACGGAGACGGCAGCTACGCGGCGACGCTGACGGCCCCGACGACGGCGGGCACCGCGACGGTGAGCGCGAGTGTCGGCGGAAGTGCGCTGACGGCGACGGCGAGCGTGCAGTTCGTGCCCGGAGCGGTGTCGGCGGCGACAAGCACGGTCACCGTGGGCAGCGCGACGCTGACAGCCGACGGTGCAAGCCAGACTGCGGTTAGCGTTAGGTTGAAGGACGCGCAGGGGAATGCATTGACGACCGGAGGAGCAACGGTCGTGATCTCATCGACACTGGGCATGGTAGGCCCAGTGACGGATAACGGAGACGGCAGCTACGCAGCGACGCTGACGGCCCCGACGACGGCGGGCACCGCGACGGTGAGCGCGAGCGTAGGCGGGAGTGCGCTGACGTCAACGGCGAGCGTGCAGTTCGTGCCTGGAGCGGCGTCGACGGCGAAGAGCACGGTCACAGCGGGCAGCGCGTCGCTGACCGCCGACGGTGCAAGCCAGACTGCGGTTAGCGTTAGGTTGAAGGACGCGCAGGGGAATGCCTTGACGACCGGCGGAGCGACGGTCGTGATCACATCAACACTGGGCACGGTAGGCCCAGTGTCGGATAACGGAGACGGCAGCTACGCGGCGACGCTGACGGCCCCGACGACGGCGGGCACCGCGACGGTGAGCGCGAGCGTAGGCGGAAGCGCGCTGACAGCGACGGCGAGCGTGCAGTTCGTGCCCGGAGCGGTGTCGGCGGCGACAAGCACGGTCACCGTGGGCAGCGCGACGCTGGCAGCCGACGGTGCAAGCCAGACTGCGGTCAGTGTGAAGCTGAAGGACGCGCAGGGCAATGCCTTGACGACCGGTGGAGCGACGATCGTGATCGCCTCGACACTGGGCACGGTAGGCCCAGTGACGGATAACGGAGACGGCAGCTACGTGGCGACGCTGACGGCCCCGACGACGACGGGCACCGCGACGGTGAGCGCGAGCGTAGGCGGAAGTGTGCTGTCGGCGACGGCGAGCGTTCAGTTTCTCCATGGAGAGGTGAGTTCATCTCGCTCAACGGTTGCCGCAAGCGATCTTGTCGTACGGGCGGATGGCAGCAGCAAAGCCTCGATCTTCGTGAAGCTGAAGGACGATTACGACCATCCGATTGCCGGAAAACGGGTACTGCTCGAAGCGAATGGCGGACGATCGGTCATCGATGTCGTTTACGGATTGACCAATGCGGATGGTCTTGCCTTATTTGCGGTAAGCAATACAACGGCAGAGAACGTGACTTATTTTGCAAAGGAAGAAGCAAGCGGTCTATCGTTGGACCAAACCGTGAATATTAGGTTTACATACGATCAGCCTCCGAATATCGTGTTGCAAGCGGCTCCTGCCGGTCCAACCTTCGGAAGCGTGACCGTTACCGTAACGGCGTCGGTTTATGGTCAATTCAATAACGTCTCTTCGATCAAATGGGCAGCAGGAAACCGTCCTGTCTCGTATTTTGGGACGCAGGGCGTAGAAATCACGGACCATTTTACCGTACAAGAGAACGGGGTTTATTCAGTCTATGTGGCCGATGCGGCGGGCAACGCGAACGTTAGCTCGATTGAAGTCCGGAACATCGTTCCTTTGAGCGGCAATGCGAGCTTGAGCAGCTGGCAGCTTATGGGATTGGGCGGGACGGTAAAGTTCGATTTTGACCCGGGGACAGTGAACTATACGGTAGACGTAAGCCATTCGGTTTATGGCTTGAAAATGGTGCTGACAGCCTCGGACGTCTATTCTGCCGTCTACGTGAACGGATTGCAGGTTGCGGGCAGCCCGATGACCGGTGAATATTCGCTTGCAACAGGCAAAAACACGTTCGAAGTCAATGTCAAAGCGCAAGACGGTTCAGTTAAAACATATACGCTGAGCGTGATTCGTTCGGCTGCAAGCTCCGGTTCCGATTCTGGTTCGACTTCAAGCTCGTCAAGCCATTCGTCGCCCGGCAATTCGATCGCGGCTTGGATCAATGATGCAAAGGTGTCCGGGATTGCCACACTTCAAACAGATGCCAATGGAGTGAAGTCCGTTGATGTTCGATTGGATAAGGATACTTTAAAGAAGGTGCTTGACTCTTTATCCTCCTCGCCTGAACGGAATCTCTCGGTATCGATTGAAGATGAGGCGGACCAAACAGCGCTGCGGCTTCCCGATGAAGCTGTCAAGCTCCTTGCCGGGAAAGCGGATAAGATCACTTTAAAAACTCAGCATGGCCAGTATCGCTTGCCTCTGGCGGAAGTCGTAAATCAGGAGTCCGAGTGGACGAACGATGCGGAAGTTCAAATAACGATCGAGCGCGGCAAAATTGAAGCGATACCCGGACTGCAGGATGCGGCGAATAAAGGCGGTTTCCGGTTGGCGGCGGATCCGATTCATTTTAACGTATATGTGACGCATCATGGCGAGAAAAGCGAGATTTCCGGCTTCAACCGCTATGTACAAAGGGTTCTCTATTTGCCGGCGGATGCCGGAACGGCTGCAACGGCCGTGGTATGGGATCCGACATTCGGTGTACGTCCGGTGCCGACGGAATTTGCCAAAGTTGACGGACATCAGGCGGCCGTTATTCGCAGCCTCACGAACAGCGTTTATGCATTGGTATCCAAAACGTCCCAATTTACAGATATTCAAGGACATTGGGCCGCGGCTGAAATTGGCAGGATGAATAGCAGAATGATCGTACTTGGCGTAGATGAAAACCGGTTTGCTCCCGAAGCCGTTATTACGCGGGCTGAACTCGCCGCTTTGCTTGCGAGAGCGTTGGGCTTGCCGGAGGGCGGAGATCGTGCCGGTTTCCGAGACGTGAGCGAGTCGATCTGGTACAGCCGGGCCGTGAAAGCAGTTCAAGCATACGGAATTATGGACGGTTTCGGTGACGGAACGTTTGGGCCCAACCGAGAGGTTTCGCGGCAAGAAGCGATCGTAACGATCGTTCGGGCGCTGCGCATGGCCGATGCCGCTTCGGTGACGAGCAATGCCGGGGCGCAAGTGAACTTGGCCGCCTACACCGACAGCAATCAAATCGGCGGCTGGGCGAGCGATGCGATACGTACAGCCATTCATATAGGCTTGGTGAAGGGGTATGGCAATGAATTGCGTCCGCAGAAGCCGTTAACTCGTGCCGAGACGACCGTACTTCTTTACCGGATGCTGCAAAAAGCGGGATTAATCGATGGATAAGCTTGAATCAGGAGACGGGCCGAGGGGCTCGTCTCTTTACTTTGCGGTTCAATGTCACCGGCAAAAGCATTCCAAAGAAAATGGAACGATAATGATCGAAATTTATATTTGATTACGCTTTCACTTGGGAAAATCATCAAAAAAACAAAATAAAGCCCCGTATTCTTATTTTACATAAACGGTAATTAGGGGTACCATTTGATTCAACAACTTCACATCATAAATCAAATCGCTGAGTCCCTGAAAGGGGAGCGGGGGAACCACCAGAAACCGATCCGAACAGGGGGCGGTTTTGCGGGGTGAATCTAAAGCAGGCGTTTGCTTGCCGCAGTAGGGCACTCTCAAGCCCGAATCCGACAGCTAACCTCGTAAGCGTATTGAGAGAGACCTTCGATCGTGCTTTCAGCAGTTCGTTTCTTTACGTTGAAAAGAAGCCCGAGAGTAGAATTTCTCTGCTCTCAGGCTTCTTTTTGCTTTTTTTCCACACATTGAGGAGAGTGACTGTAAATGTATCCTGAACCCATGACAGCACTGCAAGAAGAACGCACAAAAAATTGTAAAATTGTCAGGATCGAATATTTTCGATTTAATTCCGAGCTAACGGACAAGCTGATGCCCGGACATGGAACTGACTATCATTGCGGTATCCTGGCGATTTCAACAGGCGGTGCAGTGTACGGTATCGGAGAATTCATCATGCCAAGCTGCGCTGTGAAAGGTGATCTCGTACAGTGGGTAAGTGTTTTCCAGAGGATCAAAGGTCTAACTCTCGAAGATGGACTGCATTACATTCAGCGGAATAAGGAGCAGTGGGGTCTTGCCAGAACGCAATTAATCGAATCGGCATTCAACGATTTGGATGAAAAGCTGAGACACTCATCTGCCGGCGGCAATGAATCGGGTTTCTTAGGGGATCATGCTTATTTATTTGACCGTTCAGAGGCATATGTCTCTTTTTAGGGCAGATGTGTGGGGAATTTTAATCATTTTTTACGTTTTTTTAATGCATGGACCCGGATTCTTTTACCTCCTTTTTACAGCGTTCCGTATTAAGATCTCAATGTGACCGTGGGGAAAGCCGAGAAAGGGCAGTACCACGTGTTAAAAATTGGGCTTATGATTAGCCGCAATGACATGGAGGAGTAAGAAATGAATGAATCGGAGTTTATATTGGTTGCAGCTCCTACGAAAGCCGGCGAGCAATTTATTCGTCATTTAAAGTTTAAAGGGCTGCCTTGTGCGGTTGTAACGAACAATAGACAGGACCAGCAGCGCTTTTCCAAGCTTGGTGTGAATCATATCATGATTGTGGATACGGTCGAACATGAGACTTGGGTCGCTCCCGAATATCCGATAGGTAAAATCTTTTTGTTTGAAAATAGTTTGCCTTTATGCTGCCGCTATCTTCAAATCACCCGCAAATGGACTTCAAAAGCGGTCTATGTCATTACCGAACGCGACTATGCCAGGCTTATTTACAAAGGGCTTGGCGCCGATCATGTCATTTATTCAAGGGCAGGCAACGTTACATTTTTACTCGATTAGCACGGTAAAATTTACAATTCGTCGCCTTACTGGATGACGAACAGCGGCAGTGTGACGGGCTCGTCCTCGGGGTCCGCCGACAATTCCCTAAAGTTATTGCTGAATAGTGAACCAGCAGATACAATTTCAGGAGAGGGGGGACATTTGATGAGAATAAAGCCGCATACGTTCAACAGTGTCAAATACAAGATTTTGTTTGTCAACCTGATTTTGATGATTTCATTCAATCTGCTTATCATTTATTTTTGGAATTACCGGACTTCGGAGGATACCCGGGAGTCGGCGGGCAACTACATCAACGACATGTTGAGAGTTTCCGGCAACAATCTGGAAGTGGCTCTCAAAGATATTTATGCGCTGGTGTCGATTACATCGACAGAAAGCGATATTGTCGCCATTTTGTCGAAAAGAGAGGAATCGACAGGACTTTCCTATTTGCAAGAAAACAGGAAAATTGACGATTATTTGGTCAATTTGTTCACATACAAGCATTATTTGAACGATATTATGATTGCCAATTTAAACGGAAGGACGTTTTCGAACGGAAATACAATTTCCTGGGAATTCCTTACCAAGCAGAGCTGGTATCCCCGATTGATCAATGACGAAGGGGCGTCTGTGTTCATTCCTCCCCATTATAATTCGGATAATCCTTATATTACGCCTTACCGGGACGATAGAGTGGCTTCGATCGCCCGTCCCATTAAATATCAAGACAGCGTGATCGGGTTCGTGATCGCCGATATCAAAAGCGATTTGCTGCGCGACATGTTCGCAAGCAACCTGAACAAGGTGAACATTTTGATCGCCGACCGCAGTTCGAACGAGATCGTCTACAATTCGCAGAAGGAGAAGATGCCCGATCCGGATATCAGCGCTATGATCGGCGGCATGCAGGGAAACGAGGGCAGCTTCTACAGTCAGATCGATCATGAGGATAATTTGATCGTATACCGTTATTCGCCTACGACGAATTGGATGCTGATCGGCATCGTTCCGAAAAAGATTTTGCTCGAGGAATTCAGTAAAACGAGAAACAGCTCGCTGCTGCTTTCCATCGCATTTTGCCTGATCGCCCTGCTGGTTTCCACGGTGGCGTCCTCCTATTTGACCAGACCGATTCTGAGATTGAACCGCGCAATCAAACAAATTGACGGCAACCATCTGGATGTACAATTGGAGATCGATTCGAACGATGAGATCGGCCAGTTGTCCCGGCAATTCAACTCCATGGTGCATCGGATCAAAGATTTGATCCAGGATACGAAACAGCGCGAGCAGGATAAGCGCAAAGCGGAGATGCGCGCATTGCAGGCGCAAATCAACCCTCACTTTTTATATAATACGCTGAATACGATCAAATATTTGTCCATTTACCAAGGGGCCGATAACATTCACGATGTGGCCGAGTCTTTATCGAGATTGATGCACATCAACATGCAGGACAAGGTGTTCATCACGATTGAGGAAGAAATCGAGTACCTGAAGAGCTATTTAAATATTCAAGAGTACAAGTACAGCAATAAGTTCACCTACAGCTTTTCCATCAGCGAGAGTGTGAAGCCTTATTTGATCCCCAAATTGCTGCTGCAGCCTTTCATAGAAAATTGCCTGATCCATGGCATTGGACCTAAGAAGGACATGGGAGCCATTCTCATCAAAGGATACGCGGAAGGCAAGAAGCTTGTTTTTAAAATTCAGGATAACGGCGCAGGCATCGGGGAGAACACGATAGAAGACATCGTTGCGAACGGCAATTCCGCAGGCCATGTAGGCATCCGGAACGTCATCTCCAGAATTAAGACCAACTTTGGGGACGATTACGGCGTAAGCATCGTTAGCGAACGTAACCTCTACACCATTGTCGAGGTCACCTTACCTGTCATTACCAACGAGGAGATGGAGCGATATGTTTAACATCCTGATTGTGGACGATGAATTGCTGCCCCGGACCCATTTGAAATTTATGATCAATTGGGAACAGCACGGCTTGACGATTTGCGGCGAAGCGCCTAACGGTGCGGAGGCGGTGGCCTTTATGGAGCGGCAAAAGGCGGATATGATCATTTCGGACATTCGGATGCCGCATATGGACGGTATAGAATTATCGGGCGTCGTTCATAGAAGGTGGCCGGACACGGTGCTGATTATGCTCAGCAGCTACGACGACTTCGACCTTGTGCGGGAGACGCTGCGCAACGGCGCAATGGACTATTTGCTGAAGCATCGTCTGAATAAAGATATCTTGCTGGAGACGCTGGAGCGGGCCAAAGAACGCATTCGCCGGCGCAGTCCGCTGCAATTGGAAAGGCCGCGGGCAGACCAACTGTATGCGCTTCGTGAAAAGTTCATCATCCAACTGCTGAGCGGCTATTATCACGATAACGATGAAATCCGCGATCATATGAAGGCGCTCCAATTGAATCTTGGCACTGCGAACCTGGTGCCGATTGTGATGGAGGTCGACGATTTCCACGGCATCGTGGCCAAGCGGGGGTTAAAAGAAGAATCCATTCTGAGATTCGCCATCGTCAACATAGTGGAAGAAATATTTGGCGACCACGGGAACGGGGTCGTCTCTCATATCGCGGGCGGCAGGTTTATTATGCTGCTCTCTTTCGTTACTGTGCGAAGCCGCCATGCCGTCGACCATGCGTTGACCGAAATTTTGAACCGCACGAGCATCTGCTTGAAAAAATTCGTCAAAGTTTCCGCGAGTTTCAGTATCGGAAGCTTGTGCGCCGATTTAGGGCAAGTGGCCGGCAGCTATGAAGCGGCGGCGCAATCTTTGCAGGGGAAATTTTTTATGGGGAAAAACAGCATCGTCAAAAGCTTTCGTCCCGTAAGCGGCGAGCATGCCATGACGGGCCTGGCGATTGAGGACGAAAAAGAACTGATCGCCAGCTTAAAACGGATCGACGAAGAACAAACGATGCGCGTGTTGGACAACATTTTCACGCAAGTTAAGCGGAATCAAGCGAGTCTTGCCAGTTCCAAAATGATGTTCAACGAACTGCTGGGCATCGTCAGCCGCCAATATAAAGAAAATTCGCTTGATGTCCGGGCGATTTACAAAAATAATGAAGTGCCGCACGAGGTGCTGGCCCAATTGGAAACGTTGCAGGAAATCCGGGAATGGATTACCGGCTTATTCCGCGAACTGCTGCGGCTGCTGCATTTGAGCGCCAAAGAGCAGTACTCTTTTCATATCCAAAAGGCGGTTCGACATATGAACCAGCACTATCACGAAGCTTTATCTCTGGCCGGCGTCGCCGAATCGATCGGCATTAGCAGCAACTATTTAAGCTCGCAGTTTAAAGAGGAAGTCGGCGTCGGGTTCGTCGATTACCTGAACGATTTGCGGGTGGAGAAAGCGAAACAACTGCTGAAGGGCGGCAAAACCGAGCTGAAGGATATCCCGGAACAGTGCGGATTCAGCAATTACAACTACTTCCTGCACGTGTTCAAAAAAAAGCTGGGCATCACGCCCAAAGAGTTCGTGAATGTCAGAGATAGCGAGTAACGATGCCTGAATCGGAAAATATCGTAGCGAATCGGAAGATATCATAATTTTTTCCGCGTGCGGCTGTCGTATAGTTGTTTTTAGAAATAACGTTCTTATACATGAAGGAGGGGCAATATCATGAAAAAGATTGCAGGAAGCCTGATCGTTCTTTCACTGGCTGCATCGCTTTCCGCTTGCGGAAACAATGCGGCTCCCAGCGGCGGCAGCAGCTCGCCGGCCGGCACGGCGGGTCAGAGCAAAGCAACGGCCGAAGCTTCGAAGAAAGTGAAAGAGATTTCGCTGTTGATGTTCACCGACTGGTACAAACCGGGGATACAAGCGATTGAGAAAGATGTGAACGACCATGCCGATCAGCTCGGATTCAAGCTCAATATCGAGAAGGTGGCCGGCGGCAAACAGGGCGAGGATTTATACAAAGCGAGAGCCGCTGCCGGCGAACTGCCTATGTTGATCTCCAATTACGGAGTCAACTGGCTGAATGGAAACATGGGTGGTTTGGACCATTTTCAGGAAATCGGCGGCGATTGGACCAAAAATATCCCCGATTCGATCATGAGCGCGCCGCAGTTCACGTATCAAGGCAAAGTATACGGAATCCCTTTTGACAGCATTAACGTTTCAGGCATTTTCTATAATAAGAAAGTTTTTGAAAAGCTGAACATTGCCGTACCGCAAACGTATCAGGACTTCCTGGCCGCGTGCGAGAAAATTAAAGCTGCCGGCATTACGCCGATTTATTTGCCTGCCAAAGATACGTGGACGGTCAATATTTTCGATCACGAAGGCTGGTTGCGGGAGAATAAGCCGCTGACGGACGTTTTTGCCAAAATCAATGCGAATCAGGCGCATTATGCCGATTTTCCGCTGGTCAAGGATGCATTGGTCAAGCACAAAGAGCTGCTGGATAAAGGCTACATTCAAAAAAATTATTTGGCCGATACGTATGACGGCTCGCAAAAAGCGCTAGTCGATGGAACCGCTGCGATGACGATTAATGCGACCTGGATTATGGATGAAATCAAGAAGAAATTCCCCGACCAGGCCAAAGATATCGGCGCTTTCCGGGTACCTTTCGACGAAGATAAGAAAACGAGTTTGTTCGTTCCTTTTAATTTATCGGTGACCGATCAATTCAAGGATAAAGAGCTGCTGAAAAAGTTCATCGATTACTTCACCTCAGTGCCGACGCAGCAAAAGTTTTTTGACGCGCAAGGCGGGATTACGTATCAGAAGGGTGTTACGGCCAGCATTTTGCCCGCGCAGGAGGATCTTAAGAAAATCATCGACGCCGGCAACGGGGACAGCTTCTGGGGGAATTTGAACTTGTATGATTTTGGCGATCAGAATGCCGACATTTTGGACTATTTCCTCGGCGGCAAAACGCCGGATCAAATTTTGAAAAATATGGACGACGCTACAGCCAAAAGCGCGAAAGCGAAAAACGACCCGAATTGGAAAAAATAAAGAAATAAGGACGGGGAGCCGGTTCTTTCTTGAGACCGGCTCCTTGCAAATAAAGAAGGTGGAGAAATGAGCAGCAGCCTGAAAAAAAGCTACCCGCTCACGATGTTGATTCCGGGATGCCTTATCTTTTTCGTGTTTTTCGTCATTCCCACGCTGCAAGGGGTATATTATTCCTTCACGGACTGGGACGGATTCCACGCGCGCTGGATCGGGTTGGACAATTTTGCATCGTTTTTTTCCAATCCCAGCCTCAAGCATATTGTCGGCAATACGGTCATTTTCACAGCGGTAACAACGGTGAGTAAAGTGGCGCTGGGCCTTTTGTTGGCCGTTTTTCTGAACCGGGAGCTGAAAAGCAGAGGGTTTTTGCGGACTGTTTTTTATTCCCCGGCCATTCTCAGCAACGTTGCCGTCGGCTTGATTTTCGTCGCTATTCTGCATCCCGAAACGGGGATTCTCAACAAATTTTTGAATGAAATCGGGCTAGGGGCGCTCGCGCACGATTGGCTGCACGATCCCAAGATTGCGCTGTACGCTGCTTCGGCGGTGGAGATATGGAAATGGACGGGATTCAATATGGTCATCATTTTGTCCGGCTTGCAGACGATTTCGAAGGATTATTACGAAGCTGCAGAGATCGCAGGGGCTACATCCGGTCAAAAGTTCGTTCACATTACGCTGCCGTTAGTTATGCCGGCCTTCAATAACATTCTCATTTTGAATCTGATAGGCGGTTTGAAAGTGTTCGATATGATTTCAGCGACTACGGGCGGAGGACCGGGAACGACAACCGAAGTCATCAATACGTGGATTTACAAATCCTACGGCGCCTCAAGGCTCGGCGAGTCCAGCGCCGGAAGTGTTGTGCTGGCAGTGTTGGTAGCGCTTGTATCCGTGTCCACGTATTACGTGCTCAGGAAGAGGGAGGTGGAGCTTTAGATGGAGCGGAAACTCGGCAGAAACGTATCCGAATTTGCAGCTTTGATCATCGGGCTGCTGGTTCTAATCCCCTTTTATATGCTGCTCGTCAATTCATTGAAAGATCAGACGCAAGCCTCGCTTATGGGGCTGTCGCTGCCATCGGCGATTCATTTTGATAATTTCGCCACCGTCATTCGGGAAGCCAAGATCGGCAATGCTTTTAAAAACAGCCTGATTATTACTATCGTTTCCGTCACGCTGCTGGTCGTGTTCTCGGCCATGGCCGGGTATGTGATTCAGCGCAAGAAATCGAAAACAACGGAACTGATCAACCTGATTATCGTATTCGGCCTGGTCATTCCGCAGTTTATCGTGCCTACCTACATTCTTGCGAAAAAGCTGCATCTGACGGGCGGATTGGAAGCGATGATCCTGGTTTGCGTCGCTCTTAATTTCCCGGTAGGTGTTTTCTTATACAGCGGTTTTTTCAAAACGATTCCAAGAGAAATCGACGAATCCGCTTTATTGGACGGGTGCGGACCCTACACCTTGTTTTTCCGCATTATTTATCCGCTGCTGACGCCCGTTACCGTGACGAATATCGTCATTCAATTCCTGGCGGTATGGAACGATTTCAGCACTTCCGTCTACTTTCTTAACTCGCAGTCCAAATACAATCTGGTTATGACCACTTTTCTGTTTTTCGGAGCGCATTCGGCGAACTGGAACTTGGTATTTGCCGATCTGGTGCTCGTATCTTTGCCGGTTTTGGTCGTATACGTGTTTTTGCAAAAGTATGTGATTTCCGGTTTAACGAGCGGTGCCGTGAAAAGCTAGACGGTTACAAGCTGGAGATGCAAATGTTATTTCAAGACCGAAAGGGCAGACGAACGAAACATTCGTCCGGCCCTTTTTTTGCTGCGCTAAAATTTACAAGCTCTCAACACCCAGTTGAAACACGACAAACATTTCCGTCTTATAGTTGAATCAGAAAAGAAACAACAGGATCAAACAACAAATAACATGACTATAGGGAGGAAGAAACATGCATAAGATTTGGACAAGAACCGCTTCGCTTCTTGCAATCGTCACTTTGGCGGGCAGTTTGGCCGCTTGCGGGGCGAAAGAGGCGGCAAAAACGGGGGCGGCGCCCGCAGAAAGCAAAGCTCCGGCTGCAAGCCAGGCGCCTGCGAGCAGCAGCCCGAAAGCAAATGAAACGGTATCGCTGGACGACCTGCAAAACAAAGCGAAACAAGAAGGTGCCATCGTCAGTGTAGGCATGCCGGATGATTGGGCGGATTGGAAAGATACGTGGAACGATATCACGAGCAAATACAGCCTGAAACATACCGATACCGACATGTCGAGCGCCGAGGAAATCGCCAAGTTCGAAGCCGAGAAGGACAAGCCTACGGCCGATATCGGCGATGTAGGGATGGCTTTTACATCCGTTGCCGTTGAGAAAAATGTGACGCAGCCTTACAAACCGACAACTTGGGACAAAATCCCCGATTGGGCGAAAGATAAAGACGGACATTGGGTGGTTGGCTACCAAGGTACGATCGCCATCATCACGAATACCAAACTGGTGAAAAACCCTCCGAAAAGCTTTGACGATATTGCCAAAGGAACTTACAAAGTAGCTATCGGCGACGTTGCCAAAGCGTCCCAGGCGCAAAATGCGATTCTGGCGGCAGCGATCGCTTTCGGCGGAGACGAGAAAAACATTCAACCGGGCATCGATTTCTTTGAAAAGCTGTCCAAGCAAAAGCGGATTTCTTTATCCGACGTCAAAGTGGCTAATTTTGAAAAAGGTGAAATCGAAGTCGCTTTGGTGTGGGATTTCAACGCGCTGGGCTACCGTCAACAGTTGAACCCTGCCGATTATGATGTGGCTATTCCCAAAGAAGGCAGCGTCATCGGCGCCTACGCGACGATCATCAACAAATACGCTCCGCATCCGAATGCCGCTAAATTGACAAGAGAATACATTTTGAGCGATGCAGGACAAATCAACCTGGCCAAAGGCTTCGCCAGACCGATCCGCGACGATGTCAAGCTCCCTGCG
Organism: Paenibacillus sp. sgz302190; assembly: GCF_059820445.1. NCBI lineage: Bacteria > Bacillati > Bacillota > Bacilli > Caryophanales > Paenibacillaceae > Paenibacillus > Paenibacillus sp. sgz302190. Next base: position 132,906 of record NZ_JBZYAO010000012.1, on the reverse strand, counting down.
GACGTAGCCGGCAAGCTGATTCCTACCGAGCAGTACAAGAACGCCAAGCCGATCAAGGATTTCAAAACTTGGGACGCTACTTCGAAAACCCTCCCGCAATTATGGCAGGAAAAAGTTTTGGTTAACCTCAATTAGTACGAAATAGCGGACAGTTACCTTCTTCTCGGGGAAGGTAACTGTTTTACTAAGCGAATGCATGCGCTGCAAGTTTTCCAATGAAAACTCTGAGGGGTAAACGATGAAAAACAGAGTGCCTTCGAAGCTTTTATTACTTACCGTGCTTCTGCCTTTTGTGATCCTGATCGTCGGATTTGAGCTGCTGCCTGCGGCTGTGCTGGTGATCAACAGCTTTTTGTCGGACAACGGCGATCAATTTACACTGCAGCAGTATATCACTTCGCTGACAAATCCTTTCTACTTAAAAGCGATTCGCAACAGCCTGCTGATTTCGCTGTATTCCAGTTTGGCAGGCATCATAGCGTCCCTGCTCCTTGCCTATGCGATTACCCGGACGTCGGAGCGGACGCGAAATTTCGTGCTGATGATTTCCAACATGACCTCGAACTTTGCAGGTTTGCCGCTGGCCTTTGCTTATATTATTTTGCTCGGCAACAACGGCGTTCTCACGATTTTGTTCAAAACGTGGGGCTGGTCCTTGTTTGCCGGCTTCGATCTGTATACGTGGACAGGGCTCGCCTTTGTCTATGTGTATTTTCAGGTGCCGCTCGGCGCGCTGCTGCTGTATCCGACCTTCTACGGCATGCGTGAGCAGTGGTGGGAAGCCGCTTCCTTGCTGGGCGCGGGCATGTGGCAGTTTGCCCGGCGAATTGCGCTGCCCGTGCTGCTCCCCGGCATCGCCGGGACGTTCACGATTCTTTTCGCCAATTCGATGGGGGCTTACGCAACGGCTTATGCGCTGGTCGGCGGGAATTACAATTTGCTCGCGATCCGCATCGGCTCTCTTGTGGCGGGCAATGTCGTGACGCGTCCGCAGCTTGGCTGCGCGCTGGCCGTGCTGCTCGGCGGCACGATGGTGCTGGCGATGTGGATCAACGAGCGCTTGATGCGCAGGGTGAGGAGGGATTTACAGTGAAGCGCAATCGGGCCATTCCCCGCGTCATTATTTTGCTTGCCATGGTTTATTTGCTGATTCCTTTGCTGGCTACCCTGCTTTATTCAATCGCCGGCAACTGGCAGACGACTATTTTGCCGGAATCATGGACGCTGCGCTGGTTCGGAGAGCTGTTTCGCGATGCCCGCTTTGCCGACGCGCTCGGACGAACGCTGTACGTTTGCCTGATCAGCGTGGCGGTTAGCGTGCTCGTCATGCTGCCGACCATTTTCGTAGTGACGATGTACTTTCCCAAATGGGAACGCTGGCTGAATCTGACTGCGCTGATTCCGTACGCGATTCCGGGCGTTGTAGCCGCAGTCGGCTTGATCAAGCTGTACTCGTCCGGGCCTTTGGCGATTTCCGGTACGGTCGGCATTTTGATTGCCGCCTATTTCGTGGCGATTCTGCCCTATATGTACCAGGGCATCCGCAACAGCATCCGGACGGTCAACGCTCCCGAGCTGATGGAGGCTGCAGAGCTGCTGGGCGCAAGCAAAATGACCGCCTTCCGCCGCATCATTGTCCCGAACATTTTGCCGGGTATTCTCGTTTCGACGCTGCTCTCCATCTCCGTGCTGTTCGGGGAGTTCGTGCTGACCAATTTGCTGGTCGGCGGTCATTTTGAAACGATCCAAATTTACTTATACCGGCGGCTCAGCGAAAGCGGCCATTTGGCGAGCGCCATTGTGATTGCTTATTTCGTGTTTATTTTGCTGCTGTCGGGATTGCTGCTCGGCCTCAGCAAGCGGCTGCTCGGCAGAGGAAATCCCGTGGAATGGGAAACAGCCAAGAAAGGAGCCTAGCATGAGCTATTTGCATATTGAGAACGTATCGAAGAGATTCGGAGCCTCTTCTGTGCTTCGGGAGCTGAATCTGCGCGTGGAAAAAGGGGAACTGGTGACGCTATTGGGGCCGAGCGGATGCGGCAAAAGCACGCTGCTACGCTGCATCTCGGGGCTCGCTTCGTTTGAGGAAGGCGAGATTTATCTTGAAGACAAGCCGATCACCAACCGCCTGCCCAAGGACCGCGGGGTCGGTATGGTGTTCCAGTCCTACGGCTTGTTCCCCAATCTGCATGTCGGCGATAATGTCGCTTTCGGGCTGCAAATGCAGCGGCTCGGCAAGGCCGACATCGCGGGCCGGGTGCAGGAGATGCTGCGTCTCGTAGGTCTTGAGGATAAAATGAAATCGTATCCTCACGAATTGTCCGGAGGCCAGCAGCAGCGGGTCGCGCTGGCCCGGTCGCTGGCCGTGCGGCCGAAGCTGATGCTCATGGACGAGCCGCTCAGCGCGCTCGATGCCAAAATCCGCAAATCTCTGCGCATCGAGCTGCGCCGCATTCAAAAAAGTCTGGGCATGACGACGATTTTCGTCACGCACGATCAGGAAGAAGCGCTGATCATTTCGGACCGGGTCTGCGTGATGCATCAAGGGCAGATCGTGCAGATGGGAACGCCGGAGGAAATCTACACGAATCCGCGCAATGAGTTTGTCGCCCGTTTTATCGGCAGCTACAACGTGTTGAGCGCGCAGGAGCTGGAGCGCTTGACGGGCAGCGCGGACAGGCGGGGCGGCTGCTTCGCCATCCGCCCGGAAGCGATCCGCCTGGCGCGCCAAGATGCCGAGCCGGGCTGGCCCGCAGGCGAAGGTTTCGAGGCCGCCGGCCGCATCGAGGAAGTCATTGTGCTCGGCAATGTACTGCGCTTTCATGTACAAGTTAGGGATCTGGCGTTGAACGTCGATCTTTTGAATGGCGGCGAGCGGCCGGAGCTGGAAGCCGGCGGTGAAGTCAAGCTTTGGATTCCCCGCGAAGCCTGCAAAGTACTCGATGATGGTGGTGCATAATATTGTCCGTATTAGCTGAAGAGAGAAAACAGGTCATTATGGAACGGCTGCAAAAGGACGGCAAAGTGATGGTGATTCCGCTCTCCGATCATTTGGAGGTGTCGCCGGAAACCATTCGCCGCGACCTGCTCGTGCTGGAGAAAGAAGGCAAGCTGAAGCGGGTGTACGGCGGCGCCATTAAGCCGACTTTTTTGAACGATGAAGCGCCTTACACGCTCCGCCAAAGCATTCATCCGGAAGAGAAAAAAGCGATTGGCGGGCGTGCGGCCGAGCTGATCCAGGACGGCAGCACGATCGTCATCGACGTTGGGACCACGACGCTGGAGATGGCCCAGGCCATCCAGGGCAAGAAGCGGCTGACGATTTTGACGAATTCGATTCCGGTCGCATCGGCTTTGCTGGAATCGATCAGCCGGGGCGTATTCGGCGGACGGGTGATCATGCTGGGCGGCGAAGCGAATCCGGAGCAATGGTCGATCTTCGGCACGCTGTGCGAGCAAATGATGGCGCAATTCCATGTGGATCAAGCTTTTCTTTCGGTCGGAGGCATTTCGCTCCAGGACGGAATTACCGATTACGATTTCAACGAGGCGGCGGTTTCGCGCGCTTTTGCCGCGGCGGCGCAGGAAGTCATCGTGCTGGCCGATCATTCCAAGCTGGGCATAACGACATTTGCCCATGTCATACCGCTTGAGCAGGCCGATATTATTATTTCGAGCACCGGGGTTCCGGACGAGTGGGAGCGGGAGATCGACCGCTGCGGAGTGCTTTGGATCGATGCCTGTTCGACGAATACTGAGGAGAGAGGTGAAATAAAATGAGCAAAGTGATCATGATCGTATTGGACGGATTGCGCTATGATACGGCCCGCGCTTCCATGGGCTACTTGAACCATCTGGTCGAGGCGTCCAAAGCGGCTTGCCATAAAGTAAAGTCCGAGCTGCCCAGCTTATCGCGGCCGCTGTATGAAGTGCTGCTGACGGGAACTCCCAGCTCTGTGAACGGAATTACCGCCAACCATATCGTGCGTCTGTCCAACAGACGCAGCATTTTTCACCTGGCGGCCGAGCAGGGCCTGACTACAGCAGCGGCGGCTTACTATTGGGTCAGCGAGCTTTACAACCGGTCGCCGTTCGACCGGATTGAAGACCGTCAGCAGCATGATCTCAGTAAGCCGATTCAGCATGGCACGTTTTATTTTGAAGATGCTTACCCGGATTCGCATTTGTTTGCCGATGCCGAAATTTTACGACGCAATCATGACCCTCACTTTTTGTACATCCATCCGATGGGCATCGACGATACCGGGCACAAGCACGGCGGGGAGTCCAAAGCGTACCGCGACAAAGCGATTGAAGTCGACAGTATACTGGCTTCATTGCTGCCATTTTGGATCGAAATGGATTATGAAATCATTGTCACTTCGGACCATGGCATGAATGCGGACGGCAGCCATGGCGGCACGGGCGCAGCGGAGAGGGAAGTTCCTTTTTATCTCATCGGCTCTTCCTTCGCACCGGGCTATTACGAGGAAGTCGTTCCACAGCTGGCTGTAGCTCCGATGGTATGCAGGCTGCTCTCCCTTCCGCTTGGGGAAGGCATGACGGAATCGGAAATCCCGGCTTTTAAACATACGATTATGCTGTAAGATTTGCATGAAATTTCTCAGGAGGTACGTCTGTGAAGGTAGATTTTCATTTTCATCTGGAGGAAGGGCCTTATTCTCTGCAATGGCTGCAGCGTACGGGACGGGCGCTCGTCAACACCGCAAGCGGCGATACAATCGGGGATGCGCATACGCGGGATTGGATGGAGCGCGTTTTTCAAATGCTGCAAACGAGAATGGAGCAGGGCTGCTTTCACGAGGACTGGATTCAGCGTTATTTGCAAAAGGGCCGCGAACGGGGCATTCAGCGCTTCGGCGTGGTCGATCATTTGTACCGCTTTGTTGAATGCAAAAGCTATTACGAGCAGTTCATGCTTTTGGATGACACGCCGCTCGGCCGGATGCAGCGAAAATGGCTGGATCAGGTCAGCGTTTATTCGATCGAGACCTATATGAAGGCGATGCGCAAAGCGGCCGAGCGCGAGGAGGATTTGTCGATCGGCGTGGAGGCCGACTTTTTCATCGGGGGAGAGGACCAGCTCCGGGCGCTGCTGGCTCCTTTAGACCTCGACTACATCATCGGCTCCGTGCACATGCTGGACGGCTGGGGCTTCGACAACCCGGAGGTGCAGGACCGGTTTCAAACCGCCGATTTGGAAAGCTTGTATAAGCGGCACTTTGACACCGTCAAGCTGGCGATTGCCAGCGGAATGTTCGATTTTATCGCCCACTTGGACAATTTAAAAGTGTTCGGCTACCGGCCGGACGAAGCGGGGCTGCTCCCGGCATACAGAGAAATCGCCTCGTCGTTAAGCGCCGCCGGCATCGGTTCCGAGATCAACACAGGCTTGCTGTACCGTTACCCCGTCAAGGAAATGTGTCCCAGCCCGTCGTTTTTGCAAGCGCTGTACGAGCAGCAGGTGCCGATTACACTGTCGTCGGACGCTCATTTTCCCGATGATATCGGCATGCATTTGGACGATGCACTGAAGCTGGCGATAGATACGGGGTACCGGGAGATCGCCGTGTATAGGAAGCGCCGGCGCGTGATGCTGCCGATCTCTTGATCGGAGGGGAAGGGCCATCCCGCGATGGGGGGATTCCTTTGTTTGGCGCGGGCGTTCAGGAAGCGGGCCGGGAAACCTCAATGATGCCGCGAACATCACCCCACAGAATGAAAATAAGCAGCAGGTCTACGGGCTTTTTCCGCGAAAGTAGTTCGTTGCGGCGAAAAATCTGCGATTGTCAGGCTGCCCGAGAAAGTCGTGAGACAGCTGCCTTTTCTGGGTGCGCGCCTCTCCCGGTGTAGGTCGTGGAAACCGCGCGGCTGGGCAGGAGGCAGCTTGGAAGGGGAGAAAACCTGCGAAAGTGCAGGTTTTTTCTATGAAATCGGCTTGTTTTGGCGAAAAGCCTGCAAAAGTGCAGGAATTTTCGCTGAAAGTAGATCTGGACCCATCTGTTCGGCGAAAAGCCTGCACTTTTGCAGGAATTGTTCGTGGCCAGCGGTAGCGTCAAGAAGTTTGTGTAAGTCAGTAGGGTAGCTCGTCGAAATAATGAATGAACTGTTGTTTTTCGAATATTCAGAACAGGTGGCTGGCGGCGGGTGTGGCCCAAGCGAAGGCGCGGGAGCCGGAACTTTTTACCATGCAACCAGAGCTTAAGAGGGATATCGCTGCTCAAACATCTTTTGTAGCTCTTCTTTCACTTGGGGATTTCCGAATCCGGTAACGACCCTGTTCCTCCACCTTTCGACGTAGTCCAGTGTTTCCAGGTACATGATCTTTTCGGCTGTTTCCATGTTCGTTAAGCTGTTCATCGGCTTTAAACGCTTGCGAAACTCCTTATTCATCCGCTCGATGGCGTTGGTGGTGTAGATTTGCTTCCAGATCATCTGTGGATACGTGTAGAAGGCAAGCAGTGTGGGCAGATTGTCTTCCCAGGATTGAATTTCTTTGGGGTACTTTTTGCTCCACTTGGCCTTCACCGTGTCAAAGGCAGCCATGGCAAGGTCACGGTCTAATGCGTTGTAGATGGTTTTGAGATCGCTTATGAATTCGTTCTTGTCTTGTACGCGAATCTTAGGGAAGGTGGTACGCATCTTGTGGACGACGCAGTGCTGCACGTCTGCTTTCGGATAAGCCTCACGAAACGCCTCTTCCAGCCCCTGTAAGCCGTCGAAGACGCCTAACAAGACATCGGTTGCGCCGCGTCGCTGCAGGTCTTTAAGCACGTCACGCCAGCCATTAGAGCTCTCTTGACCACCGATGTAGAAGCCGAGAATGTCCCGGTAGCCATCCTCGCTGATCCCCATGGCAAAATAGACGGCTTCCCCAGCGACTGTACCACGTTTGAGCTTCACATAGAGTCCATCCAGATAAATAACAGCGTAACGCTTGCGCAGTGGACGTTGATGCCATTGCTCAATGTCTTCAAGAACCGTACTAGTGATGTTGCTGACCGTGGTAGGCGAATACTGGGCTCCAAACATACCTTCGATGAAACGAGCAATGTCCCGAGTGCCCATGCCGCCCTTGTACATGTGAATCACAGCCTCTTCCAGCCATCCTTCACGGCGCTGATAGGGGTCAAACAACTGGGTTTGAAAGTCGCCGTTACGGTCACGAGGTACTTGGAGGTCGTCAATCTTTCCGATTCGCGTGCCCAGTGTGCGCGTATAGTAGCCGTTGCGGCTATTGCGGACACCTTCTTGCTCGACTTCTAAAAAGTTACGGATCTCTTCTTTCATAATGAGCTCGAGCTTTTCTTTCACGAGGACGCTAACAACATTTTCTATTAGGTCTGAGAGCATGTTTTCTGTTATAGTTGCCATATGAGTAGGGTTCCTTTCTTGGTGACTTTGACATCCCGAGAATACCCTACTTTTTTACTGTCTGGAAGACTCCAGATCTTGGTACACAAACTATTGTACGCCATCTGGCCAGCGATTTTAGGACGCAAATTCATGTATTTTTGCAGGTTTTTTTCTTTTCGCACCGCGAGCAGCTCCCAGCGCGCGGTGTTGCGCTGCATGACGGCGGTCGGTCGACCACAGTGCAGCCGGGCAGATTGGTGCTATCGGCCTCTGACCCGCGGGGTGGTGGTGGGCAACCTGCGATATGGGGGCCCGGCAAGCGAGCCGGAGCTCCTGTTTCGTCTTTCGCCGCTTCAGCACGAAAATATTGACGAAACGGATTAATTTTGGTAAATTTATACCAAATAATAGATAAAATTATTACTTATTTTAAGTGAATTTTTTCGTTGAGGGAGATGTGCAGTATGTTGGAGCAGCAAGCTTACACGAACGCCTTAAGTTGGGTAGCGGAAGCGGCACAAATCATTAAAGAACTTATGAAAAACGGCTTGACCGTTCAAACAAAATTAAGCCATTCGGATTTGGTGACCGTTGTCGACAGGGAAGTGGAACGATTTTTTGTGGAAAAAATCAAAACGCATTACCCGGACCATATGATTATGGGGGAAGAGAACATCGGCAATACGTCCTCGGAGGGGGAGTACATCTGGATTATAGATCCTATTGACGGCACAACCAATATGGTTAACCGGCAGCAGGATTTCGCCATTTCGGTTGCTTTTTGCAGCGCTTCCGCCGGGGTCTTCGGAATTGTATACGATGTGGCCGGGGATCGTCTGTTTCGTTCGTTTAAAGGCGAGGGCGCATATTTGAATGATACGATGCTACAGCCGCTTTCGCAGGAAACACGGCTCGAAAATGAACTTCTTGCCATCACGCTTCCCTGGAGCCAAGCGGATAAAATCGATCAGTGGGGGCCTTATTTGAAGCTCGTGGCTAAATCGAGAGGGATCCGGGTTTTCGGTGCGACCACGATTGAGCTTTGCGATATTGCCATGGGGAAACTTGGGGCATATTTGCAGTACAAGGTAAACGCCTGGGACTATGCCGCTTCCAGAGTGATCCTGGAGGAACTCGGGTGCAAGTTTTCGGATTTGGAAGGCAATGAGATTGCCTGGACGCATCATGGCGGAGTGATGGCTTCGACCCCGGCAATCCATGCGCAAATGGTTTCCGTTTTAAAATAACGCAAGCGATAACCCGCCTTGATCCTTGATGATCCAGGGCGGGTTTTTTAGTATAAAACAGCCATTCCCAAAAGAAGAAATATGTGATAAAATAAATACGAACAATTGTTCTGTTAGTTGTTTGTTAAGACTCCCGTTCGACTGAAAACCGTACATAAAATAAGTGGAAGGAAGGGTAGAATGGCAATTGTCAGGAACTCAGAAATCGACGAAGTGATCGCCTATATTCACCGGCATATTTATGAACCGCTTCCGCTTTCCCGTCTGGCCGGTCATGTATCCTATAGCCCTTACCATTTCACGCGTATTTTTAAAGAAAGAATGGGTCTTTCGCCTCTCTATTACGTGTCCGCACTCCGGCTGCAGAAGGCCAAAGACTTATTGCTGCATACGAATTTGAGCATTCGCGATATCGGCTTGGAGATCGGTCAGCAGAGCCTGGGGACTTTCACCACCCGGTTTACCGAACGGGTAGGCGTGACGCCTTCGCACTTTCGGAACTCAAGGCTGCAGGCCGACAACCATTTCCGTTCCTTGCAGCAGCTTGGTAGTTGGCTTGCGCCGCTTCCTGTTACCAACCCATACGGCAGGATTGAAGGGACCGTCCGGGCGGAGATCCCTTTTGAGGGCGTCGTTTTGATCGGCTTGTTCGCCAAGCCGATTCCCGAGGGGCTGCCCATACACGGAACGCTGCTGTCTTCTTTGGGAGACTTTTGCTTTAATAATGTGAAGCCAGGCATTTATTATTTGATGGCTACGTCGGTTTGCTGGAAGATGAAGGCTATGGATTTTTTGCTCCCGCACACGACGCTGCGCACCCGTTCCAGGGAACCTGTCATAGTCAGACCCTATTCCACGGTTCCGCATCAACAAGTTACTCTCTATTTGCCTCGCTTGGACGACCCGCCGATTCTGATCTCCCTGCCCCTGTTGATGAATAATTTCCTCAGTCGCACTGCCCAAAGCAGCAATCGATAAGCCTGGGCGGAAATGCGGAACAATAAATTCCGCGGGAAGCTGCCAGATCATTCCGGTGTTGTTCGCAGATGTCCGGAACCGAATCAGCTTATTCGGAGTACGGCTTTTCCGGAGAACTTCCGCTCGATCAGACTGCGGGCGACGGCTCCAATATCGGTCCACGGCGCCTCCACTTCGATCCGGGGGGTTAACCGTCCGGATGGTTCATGATTCCCCTTCCCGGCACAATTGAACGATACAAAAACGGCTCGTATTCGCACTCGTTGCGGAGAAGGCTGTTTTTTTGTCTGAAAACGGGCTCCCGCAGCGCATAAACATCGAGTTGAAAAACCGCTATCTTGCTAACTCACCTGAGTTATAATATAGTTGATATATCAAGTCATGGGAGGCTATATCATGGAAGGCCCGTTATACGAACAAATATATAACTATGTGTTTAATCAAATTCACAATAAAATATTGCGGCCAGGGGATCGCGTCCCTTCGGAAAAGGAGCTGTCCGAGCAGTTTAAAGTCAGCAGAATAACTTCGAAGAAAGCGCTGGAAATGCTGGCGAACGCCGGAGTCGTAGAGAGAGTGCGCGGCAAGGGCTCTTTCGTGAGCCACCGGCAGCCGGCCCAGCCGCCTCAACTTGCGGGTCATGCTAAAGACGCGGTCTCCCCGCAGGACAAGCCCCTGGAAGAAAAATTAATTGGGGTTATTCTTCCCGATATTGGAGAATCCTACGGATTGAAGTTATTTCGGGCTATCGAAGAGCGTTGTTCGGAGTTAGGTTTCGGCTTGATTGTAAGACTGACCAATGACGAGCGGGAAGAGGAGCAAAAAGCCATTCGTTTCCTGACCAAGCTGGGCGTGGACGGGCTGATTGTATTTCCGGTCCATGGCGAGCACTACAACGAAGAATTGGTGCGTCTCGTGCTGGACGGCTTCCCGATCGTATTGATCGACCGCTATCTGAAAGGGATTGCCGCCTGTTCGGTCTGTACGGACAATAAGAAAGCGTCGTTTGAATTGACGAGCTTTTTGCTGGAGCAGGGCCACGAGCATGTTGCTTTTATTTCTACGCCTCCGGAAAATACGACGACGATCGAGGAGCGGATTCAAGGCTTCCAGAACGCGCTGGCGGCGCATGGGCAGACGTTTAAAGCCGAGCTGCTGCTGACCGATTTTTCCAGTACGCTGCCAAGGTCCTTGACCCGGGAAAATATGGCCGCCGATCAAAAGCTGATCCGCCATTTCGCGGAGCGGCATGCGGAAGTTACCGGATTCGTGGCCTGTGAATATAATCTGGCCGTCATTTTGGACCAGGAGCTTCGCTCCGTTCACGCCTCCGCTTCCAACGACAAGCCGTTCGAAATTGTCTGCTTCGACTCCCCGGATTCCGTTATGGCCAAACCGCCGTTCATCCATGTGAAACAAAATGAGGAAGAGATGGGGATCCAGGCCGTGGACCTGCTGGTCGATCAATGGAGTGGTATCCAGCCGCCGCTGCTGAACATGGTTGAATATATTTTTGCAACATGAATTCTCTAATATATTGACATAATGATATGTTGTTGATATATTAAATCCATAAAAGATATATTAACATCATATGTTTTGTGAAGGGAATTCTGAAGTATGTACGAGACATTACAGCGTTATATCGACTCCGTCGCGGCTAATTTGACAGAAGTTTATCCGGTTCTCGCTCCTATGTTCAAGCAGTGTTATCCGAATACTTTGCAAACGACTACAAAGCTGCTTGACGACGGGACTACGTTTGTTTTTACGGGTGATATTCCCGCCATGTGGCTGAGGGATTCATCGGCTCAAGTAAGGCCATACATGCCGCTGGTCAAGCATGACGCCGATCTGCAAAGAGCGGTTAAAGGTCTGATTCAGCGGCAGGCCCAATGTCTGATCATCGATCCGTATGCCAATGCTTTCAACGAGGAAGCTAACGGGAACGGCCATCAGACGGATGATACGCAGATGGGCCCGTGGATCTGGGAAAGGAAATTCGAGCTTGATTCCTTGTGCTATCCGGTGCAATTGTGCCAGGATTACTGGGCAGCCACGGAAGATTCGACTGTCTTTACAAAAGAAGTTCATGAAATGCTGCGCAAAATTGTCGATACGATGAAAGTCGAACAGCATCATGACGAGCAATCTCCGTATTCGTTCGAAAGGGAAGATATTATTCTTCCGTCCGACACGCTTCCTTTTCAAGGCAAGGGGACAAGGTCCAATTATACGGGCATGGTCTGGTCGGGATTTCGTCCCAGCGACGACGCTTGCAAGTTCGGGTATTTGATCCCGGCGAATATGTTCGCGGTTGTTATACTTGGACATATCAAGCAATTTGCGGAGCAATTTTATAACGATGAGGCGCTGGCGCTTGACGCTGCGAAGCTGAAATCGGAGATCGAATTCGGAATTGAAACTTACGGCGTGTATCACCACCCGAGCTATGGCCGGATTTACGCATATGAAACCGACGGTTTTGGGAATTATAACCTTATGGACGATGCGAACGTGCCGAGCTTGCTTTCCATTCCATATCTGGGCTATCGCCCTATTGACGATGATCTCTACCGGAGAACGCGTTCATTTCTTCTCAGCAAAGATAATCCGTACTATTTCGAAGGCAGCTACGCCAAAGGGATCGGCAGTCCGCATACGCCGGGCAACAATGTATGGCACATCGGCCTGATCGTGCAGGGGCTCACGACAAACTCGCTGAGCGAACGCAATGCAATCATCGACATGCTGGTTGCAACGACGGCGGGCACGGGCTATATGCACGAGAGCTTTGATCCCGACCAGCCGGAAACATTTACGCGGCCATGGTTTGCCTGGGCAAACAGCTTGTTCGGCGAATTCGTCGTCAAATGGCTGGAACAGCGCAATAGTAAGGTTAGCCAGTTATAACTGGCTAATTTGACTATAATGTAAGCGGTTTATTGCGAAGTTTACATGCTGCGGGAGGTGATGTGCGGAAGATCTGCATGGTATATCCCAACGAATCAGGGACGGTCTGCAAACAAATTACAAAGAGGAGTTGTACGTGAATGAACACATCGAAAATGTGGAAAATTGGAGCTGCAGGACTTCTGCTTGCTTTGTCTTTATCCGCTTGCTCCAGCGCAAAATCGGATAATACGGCACAGCCGGCCGGTACGGCAGCGGCACAGAAAGGCGCAGAAAGCAAAAAGCTGACCATCGTATATCCAAAATGGAACGAAGGCCACCCGCTTACCGTATGGTTCCCGGAACTGAAAACCCAGTTTGAAAAAAGCCATCCGGGCGTGACCGTAACGCTGCAAGAGGTTCAGGGCAAAGACTACGGCACCAAGCTGCCGCTCATGCTTTCGACCGATAAGAACTCGCCGGATGTCATTGTAGAGGACACCTTCATGGTCAACTCCGACAGCACGGCAGGCTACCTGACGTCTCTGGACGATCAAGTCAAAGCGTGGAAAGATTGGCCGAACTTCAACAAATCGATTATCCCGGCGGTAACGGGCAAAGAGGGCAAAATTTACGGCGTTCCTTACAACACGGATACCCGCGGGCTGTATTATAACGTAAACATTTTCAAAAATGCCGGACTTCCGGTTCCATGGGAGCCGAAAACATGGGATGACATTTTGACCGCCGCCAAAACTATCAAGGAAAAAGCGCCTGACGTTACGCCTTTCTGGGCGTTCTCCAGCAAAGCGGCCGGCGAAGGCACATCGATGCAAACGTTTGAGATGCTGCTGTACGGAACGAACGATACGCTTTACGATCAAAGCTCCGGCAAATGGGTTGTGAAAAGCAAAGGCTTCCAGGATTCCTTGTCTTTCATCGATCAAATTTACAGCAACAAGCTCGGCCCGGATCTGTCCAAAATTTTGAATGCGCAGGCGGATTCGATCAACCAGAACGAGACGATGCCGAACCAAAAAGTGGGAATCGTGCTGCAGGGCAACTGGGTTCCTGCGACATGGCTGCCGACAGGCTCCAAGCCTTGGCCGGAAGGCATCAAAACGTATGAGTTCACGGCGATGCCGACGCAGAACGGTCAAGCTCCAGGGCACGTATCGATGTCCGGCGGTTGGGCGCTCTCGATTCCGAAGAACTCGACCAGCAAGGATTTGGCTTGGGAGTTCATTCAAATGGCGACCAACTTCGACAATATGAAAAAACTGACCATGACCGAAGGCAGCGTAGCGACGCGTACCGACGTTGCTCAAGACCCTGAATACGCCAATACGCCAGGGCTGCTGCTCAAAAAAGCTTCCGAATTCATCTCCTTTACGCACGTAAGACCGGCATACCCTGAGTATCCGCAAGTTTCCAGTGAAATTCAGGATGCGGTAGAGAAAGTCGTCGGCAAATCGCTGACACCAGAGAAAGCGATGGAGCAATACGCGAACAAAGTGAAGAAAATCGTGGGCGACAGCAAGATCGAAGAGAAATAAAGCGATGGGGAGGGAATCGCCGTAATCAACTGCGGCGGTTCCCGCATCCATGGATTGGAGAGTAAGACCATGTCATACAGTGCTCAGCATACGGGTAAAAAAGGCGTTTCAAGCAGCAAATGGATCTCGGGCGTCAACATAAAGGGCTTGTTGTTTTTGCTGCCCGCGTGGATTTTGCTCATATTCTTTTTCTTCACTCCTTCTGCAATGACGTTTTATTTATCTTTTACGGACAAGACGTTGACAGGAGCTTCCACACATGGGCAGTTCATCGGTTTTGACAATTTCGTCACCATGTTCCAAGACGACACATTTCGCACCAGCGTTAAAAACACGATCGTTTTTCTTGTTTTCTCATCTCTGATCGGCCAGCAGGTGCTTGGCTTTATTATCGCTTTGCTGATGAATGAAAGACCGCAGTTTTTGCGGAGCCTGATCGGCGCTATCGTCGTGGCGGGCTGGGTCATTCCCGAAATCATTTGCGCATTCGTATGGTTTGCATTTTTTAATGATCAAGGCACGGCCAACATCGTCCTCAATTATTTCCATCTGGAGTCGGTGACCTGGCTGTATACATTTCCTATGACTTGCGTAGTTATCGCGAACATCTGGCACGGCACTGCCTTCTCGATGCTGATGTACCAAGCGGCGCTGGGCGATGTTTCGAAAGACATGCTGGAAGCGGCATCTATGGACGGCGCAACGGCGTGGCAAAGAATTTGGAAAATAATTCTACCGCATATCAAAAGCTCGGTAGTTACCAATATGGTGTTGAACACGCTCTCGACTTTGGGCGTATTCACGTTGATTTATGCGATGACCGGCGGCGGACCCGGCTCCGCGAGCGAAACGATGCCGCTCTATATGTATCATCAAGCGTTCCAAAATTACCAATTAGGCTACGGCACAGCGATATCCATGGTGCTCTTGTTGATCGGCATCGTTGCCAGCTTTATTTACATTCGCGTGCTGAAAGTAAAACTTTGAGCGAGAGGAGAGACGAGAGATGACCAAACGCTCCAAATTAAGCGGCTGGCTGCCGAATATCATTCTTATTCTGATCGGAGCCATATTTGCGGTCCCGCTTCTGTGGCTGCTGCTCGCGGCTTTCGACGCCGAGGCCACGCTGGCGGTTCATGTGCCCAAGCATTTTACCTTGAGTAATTTCAGCTCGATATTGGGGGATTCCGGGAACCAACGGTCGTTTTTGAACGGTATTTATTTGTCGCTGGGGCAGGCGATATTGGTGCTGGTTGTATCGGCATTGGCTGCATATCCGTTATCGCGCTATGAAATGAGCGGCAAACGCACTTTTCTTTACGTTATCCTGTTTTGTACGGGGCTGCCGATTACGGCCGTTATGGTGCCGGTGTATCAGCTGTTCGTATACTTTAATTTTCAGGATTCGCTATTTTGGACGTTAGTATTCCAGGCTACTTCCGTGCTTCCATTTTCGATCTGGATGATGAAAAATTTCATGGACTCGATTCCGGTCGACCTAGAGGAGTCCGCATGGGTGGACGGGGCATCCAGCTTGCAAGCGCTGGGCCGGATTATTATGCCTTTGATGCTGCCCGGCTTGTTCACTGTGCTGATCTCGGCCTTTTCAAGCAGTTGGGGCAACTTTCTCGTCCCGTTCATACTGATTCAAAGCCCGGAGAAACTGCCGGCGTCCGTCACCATTTTCCAATTTTTCGGCCAGTACGGCATGGTGCAATACGGCAAGCTGGCTGCGTTCTCGACACTGTACACGTTCCCGGCAATCGTGCTGTACGTCATCGGGCAAAAGTACATGTCCACCGGCTTTACAATGAGCGGCGCGAACAAAGGGTAATCGGCATTGCATGCGCGGCAAGGCCGTCCTGCAAGGGGACGGTGATCGTAACGCGAAGACGCCTTCAAAACCACGGTACAAGTGGGGATGAGGGCGTCTTTTTTAATGTGAATTTACGCTAGAGTGGGGTGGAGGTTATGTTCGATTTCTTCGAATAAGGAACGTTACCAAAATGAATAACGACGTAACCAATACGCCTATCCAACCTATTGCGGGCGCGTAGGTTATATAATTTTGCCCCAATAAAGCGAACAATATAAAGACTACATTCAGGGTCATGGCAATCACAACGATCCGCTCTGTTTTCATAACCATCCCCCGATCCGCGTATGTTCTAAATCCCCCGACTACAGCAATTGCCCAGGAGTCTGGCGGGCGGAGTTGCATTTGCGCATACCGGGGATACTGCCGCTTACGCTGCATCGACACTTTCTAGGTCGCTCGTCGGACAGACTCACAGCCGAAAAACCTGCGAAAGTATGGGTTGCCCAGAAACCTCGGCGTAAGAGGGTGATAGCCACAATCTGCCTGGCTGCGCCAAGAAAACCTGCAAAAATACATGAATTTGCGTCCTTGATCGCTGGTTAAGAACAATTCCTGCAAAAGTGCAGGCTTTTCAGCGGGGGCATGGGCTCAGGTTCACTTTCAGCGAAAATTCCTGCACTTTTGCAGGCTTTTCGCCCAAATAAGCCAATTTCGCAGAAAAAACCTGCACTTTCGCAGGTTTTCTCCCTGCCAAGCCGCCTCCTGTCCGGTTGTGCAGTTCCGCGAACTATGCTGGGAGAGGTGCGCGCCCAGAAAAAGCAGTTGTCCCCAAAATTAGGGCCCAACTGGTTCTACTAACCCTAATAAAGTGTCGAGACTTTCTCGGGCAGCCTGGAAAAGTGCAGGTTGTAGCAGTTTTTTCCAAATTAATGGTAATTGTTTATTTGGAAATCGTCAAGTTTTTGTTGGCGGCTTGCCCCGACGTATGGGTCCGCCGCTTTCCTGCCCAAGGCCTCTAATCCGCCAAGGATTGCAAGGCAATCAGCGCCGCCCCGTATGCCGCGCTGCGGGCGGGTTTGACAACCGTTATCCGCGGGTAAGCCGCGCGGACAAGCTCTGTAAGCTTCTCATATATATAATCAATATGAGTGAATATGCTGCCGTTGGCGACCATCGTAACGTCGCGATCCTCAAAATGAAGTGCCCGAACAAGTGTACCCACCATCAAGTAAAGCTCGTCTACCGCATCGTCCAAAATCGCCGTGGCTCTAAGGTCTCCCGCAAGGTGGGCTGCCAAGACGACTTTGGCTAAAGCGGCAATTTGCGGCTTTTCCGCCGTTTTGTACACATACTGCAGAAATTGCTCCGGACGGTCGATGCCGATCTCCTTCATAATCATCGGGAGCAGGAGGGTCGGAGCTTCGCGGCCGTCATGGCTGCGGACGGCTGCTTTAACGGCATTAATGCCGATGTAATAGCCGCTGCCCTCATCTCCGAGCAAGTGCCCCCACCCGCCGGTGCGGGTGCGATGGCCGGCCAGATCGCAGGCGAATCCTAACGAGCCCGTCCCGGATACGAGCACGATCCCTTCTTGCTTGCCGCTCCCGGCTACAAGAACGGTTTCGGCATCATGGGTAATCGTGAGCTGGCCCATTACGCCCAATTTGCGGAATATATCGCTGAGCACCTGCTTTTCATCAGGCCGATCAACGCCGGCGCTGCCCAGACATAATGCGGCGCAATCGGCGATATTTCTCCCCGAAGCCTCCGCCGTACGGGCAAGCAGCTCGGTCAGCTCCCGCTCAACCGCCTGCACGCTCGTAGCATACATATTGGTCGGTCCGCCTTGCAGCTCAAACAGCGGATTTCCCGCCAAATCCATCATGTGCAGGAGGCTTTTGGTCCCGCCGCCGTCAATCCCAATGACGTATTTCATTCGTCCATCGACCTACTTTCCAAGCTCCGCACGCGCACGGGCTATCGCTTGAGTGACAAACCCATTCGTCTCATCCAGATAACGGGATGCCTCCGGTTTGCTTACGCCTGCTTCGATCATCACGATTGCCGTCTTCACATGATTGTCCGCTTCGAGCAGTTTGCCCGCCGCTTCCTCGGCAGTCGCGCCCGTTGCCTGCATCAAAATATTACGCGCTCTCTCTTGCAGCTTCTGGTTGCTGACATGCAGATCGATCATCAGATTCTGGTAAACTTTTCCTCTTTTGATCATGGCCGTCGTTGTCAGCATATTCAGGATCATTTTCTGAGCCGTTGCCGCCTTCAGCCTCGTAGATCCCGTCAGCACCTCGGGGCCGACCTCGACTTCGATGGGCAAATCGGCGTATTCGCTCAGGTGGGAGTTCGGATTGCAGGTGATCGTTGCCGTGACCGCTCCGACTTCCTTGGCGTAAAGCAAAGCGCCTTTGACATAAGGCGTTCTGCCGCTGGCCGCCAGCCCGACAAGAACATCTTTCGCCGTCAAATTCTTATTTTGCAAATCGCTGGCTCCTTGCTGCTCGTCATCCTCGGCGCCTTCCACCGCGGTGATGAACGCACGCTCTCCACCGGCAATCAGCGCTTCGACAGTATGATAATCTACGCCAAAAGTAGGCGGGCATTCGGCGGCGTCCAGCACACCCAATCTTCCGCTCGTCCCGGCCCCGACATAGATCAATCTGCCGCCTTGCTCCAATGCCTTCACAATTTCAGTGATGACAAGTTCTATTTTAGGCAATACTTGCCGAACCGCCCCGGCCACCTTGCCGTCTTCGTCATTCATGATTTCAACAATTTCTTTGATGCTGAGTTCGCTCAAATCAAGCGTTCGTTCGTTGCGTTGTTCGGTCACAAGATGCTGTAAGGTATCCATCCCATATTCCTCCTGTTGTCTTTCCGGTCTTTCTCTTTATTTATTTAACTGCGCCCGCCGTCATTCCATCCATGAACTGCCTGGAGGCAACAATGAACATGACGATCATGGGCAGCGAAGCAAGCGTAAGCCCTGCGAATAATGTGCTCCAATCGGAGGCATATTCGCCGAACAGCGACATCATTCCGACCGGAATCGTCTTCTTGGTCTCGCTTTGGATGAAGATGAGCGGGAAGAAGAAGTCGTTCCAAGCGTTTACGAAGTTAATAATCATGACGGTGCCTAACGCCGGACGCATGAGCGGTGTGATAATAAGCCGCAAAATTTGCATATCGGTGCAGCCGTCGATTCTGGCGGCTTCTTCCAGTTCTTTGGGCAGCGTTCGAAAGAAACCCGAAAGAATCAGGACGCCGAGCGGTATTCCCATAGCCGTATAGATGAATATGAGCGACCAAGCCGTGTTGATCAAGCCGATGCCTTTCATTAGCAGAAACAAAGGCACAATGCCCAGCTTGATGGGAATCATCATGCCAAGCATGAAAATAAACAGCAAAGCTCCGTTCCATTTGAAAGAGGTTCGAGAAATATAATAAGAAGCCAAGGAGCATGAAATCAAAATAATAACGACACTGACTCCGGAAACGAAAATGCTGTTCCATAAAAACTTGCCGAACGGCAGTTGATCAAGCAGCTTTTCATAAGCGGCGAATGACAGTTTTGAAGGCAATGCCAGCGGTTCCTTGAATATCTCGACAGTTGACTTAAAGGATGAAGAAACCATGAGAAATACCGGGTACAGGCTGAGCAAGGCAAACAGATAGCCGATCCCATGCTGTGTGATGCGTATCGATATGCTTGGTTTCATTCCTGGGTCACCTTCCTTGTCAAAGCCATGAAACCTGCTGAAATAACGGCGATAATCGCGAACATGACGACAGCCAGCGCAGAACCGAGACCGATTGCGACCGAGTCGCCGGAGGAACCTCCGAATGCGGTACGGTAAAAGAAGACAGCCAAAGTATCGGTCGAGTAATACGGTTCTCCTGTCGAGCCCTGCATGGCATACACAAGCTCAAAGGCTTCAAACGATTGGATAAAAGTCAGCACCGTAACCATAATAATCGATTGGGCCATTAAGGGAACAATCATAGTCCGAATGAACTTGAACCCTTTGACTCCGTCAAGATGGGACGCTTCCAGAACCTCGGTGGGAATAGCTTGCAGGCCGGCGAGAAAAATAAGCAGAGACAATCCGACGCCAAACCAGCTGTTGACGAGAATGATGGAGATGAGTGCGGTGCTCGGCTCGCCCAGCCAAGACATGGTCCATGCTTCCAGGCCTAACTTTTTCAGCAGAACGTTAATCGTGCCATACGTCGGATTTAAAATTAATTTCCATAAAAAACCGATGACAATTACGGATAACAGCCTGGGCAAAAAATATGCCACTTTGAGAAATCCGGACCCTTTAAGCTTTTTGAACACGAGATAGGCAAGGAGGAACGCAATGCCGTTCATCACGACCATTTGCACGACAAAATAGATGACATTGTGTTCAAGCGCGTTCCAGAACATCGTGTTAAAAGGCTCAAGCGTAAATAAATCTTTGAAGTTCTTGGCTCCGATAAAACCAAGCTTCTTAATGCCTTGCCAATCATACAAGCTATACAAGAAGGCGGCGCAAATTGGATAGATGATGAACAGCAAATAGATGGCGAGGGCTGGAATGGGCAAAAGGTGGATGGACCAACTGTTGCGTTGGAGACGTTTGGGTTTGTCGGCCATGGTAAGTTTACACCTCGCTTACATGAATAGAACGCAAGAGCAGCCCCGAAAAGTTCCAAGCGCGTTAGCGGACGAACGTTTCCACACGGACGTTGAGACTTTGATTTCCGGGGCTGGCCATGAATTGCGGTTTACAAGATGAGATTACGGCTTAAACCAGGTGTCTGCGTTTTTCTGCAGGTCTTCAGCTACTTGCTGCGCGTTCTTTTTGTCAAAATAAAAGGCTTGCAGCGAATTCTCCAGCGTAACTTTGGTTGTCGGATTGCCGCTGTTGAAGTTCGTAACCATCAAATAGGGGGTTGAATTTTTGGCGGCATATTCGGCGAATTGCGCAATGACCGGATCGTTGACCTTAACTCCCGGAATCGGGCTGACCCGTTTCATTTCATTGGCGAACAAGTTGCCGAAAGTACTGCTTGTTGCGAATTTCAGAAATTTTTTGGCTTCCTCTTTGTGCTTGGATGCGGCATTAACCGCATAGGAGCCGTCTACATAGGTCGTTACCGTCGGCGAACCGCCGGCAGTTTTCGGAGGAATCGGGAATACGCCCAGATCCAGATTAGGATTCATGGAGCGGATGACGCTTACATCGAAATCTCCCAGCACATACATAGCTGCTTGCTCGGTTGCGAATAACGTTCTCATATCCTCATAGCTGATGCCGGTAAATTTGTCAGGGAAGTAGGGGGACAGATCCTTCATCATTTGCAAAGATTGCACATATTCCGCATCCGTAAATTTCTTCTGGCCTTTCACGAGCTTGCCGGCGAAGTCGTTGCCTCCGTATCCCGCCGGACCGATTGCGCCCTGCGTCATCGATAAAATCCAGCCGTCTTTCGCCCCGAAACCGAACGGAACGATCTTTTTATCTTTGAGGGTTTTGGAGATTTGCAGCAGTTCATCCCAGGTTTTGGGGATTTCGAGATTGTTGTCTTTGAAAATTTTCTTGTTGTACATGACCGCTACCGTGTTGAGCGCCATAGGCACGCCGTAGATTTTGCCGTCTTTGCCTGTAGCTGCAGCCAGCACGTCGGCCGGGAACGCATTCAAGCCAGGCAGTCCGTTAATCGGCTCGATATAACCGGCGTCGCCGAGTCCGATTCCCGCCGCATAAGGACGCAGATGAATGATGTCGGGGCCTTCGCCCGTTTGCAGAGCAACGCCTAGAGCCGTGTTGTATTCCGTGCTTTTCGTAGGCGAAAATTGAATTTCGATATTCGGATATTGCTTGTTGAATTCCGCAAATACTTTTTCGTACACAGCTTTGTCGTCGGTTCTCCAACTGCCCATAACCAGCTTCACTTTTTGGCCGGAACTTGCCGATGCTTTAGGTGCGGCGGAACTGCCGGGCGACGATTCGCTTGCATTTTTGTTGTCCCCGCACCCCGTCAAGACGGCCGATGTTAAAAGCAGCGTAATCGTAGCTTGCGTGAATAAGCGTTTCATTTATTAGATTCCTCCCTTGGAGTAAAAATGCTTGTTATTCATCTATAAATGAGGAGATTATGGCATCGTGAAGTATAGGTCTAAGCTGCCTAATGGGATTGTCTCTGCCGTAATGAACCGCATTCGTAAGAAACACAACGACGAGCTCCCGTACGGGGTCGATCCACAGACTCGTACCGGTAAAGCCCGTATGGCCGAAGCTGCCGATGGACCAGTTCGGTCCGCAAGCGAGTGTCGAATCGCGGCCGTCCTGTATTTGCCATCCAAGGCCGCGTCCCTCAAACGGGAATTTCGTGCACGCGTCTACATTCGTTCGGGTTAAGAGCGGGAAACGTTCGGGGTAGAGCCAGCACAACGCATACCGTGCCAAGTCTTCGGCTGATGCGAACAAGCCTGCGCTGCCGGACACGCCCCCAAGGCGACAGCAGGTTTCATCGTGAACTTCGCCTATGATGTATTTGCCGCCGTCCCATTCCGTCGGGGCAATCCGATCTTTCCAATTCCCGGGCGGATTGAAGCGGCAATCCGTTAGGCCGAGCGGCGCGAATATTTCATCTTTAGCGAAAACGTCCAAATTTTTGCCGGTGACCAGCGAGACGATCCATCCGAGAATGATCATGCCCACATCGCTGTATTGCACGCGACTGCCCGGTTCGAATTCCAGCGCCTGCGAGAGGATTTTCTGCCGGACATCCCTGTCCGCATACCGTTCCCGATAACCGGGAAGCGAGGCCGGCAATCCGGAGGTGTGCTGCAAGCAGTGTCCGATCGTCACCTCCGCGTGGCGAAATTCCGGTATAAACTGCTGTACCGGGTCGCTCAGAGACAGCTTCGACGATTGGACCAGCAGTATGACAGCAGGCAAAGTGACGACCACTTTCGTCAGAGAAGCGACATCAAACAAGGTCGATAGTGAAGAACTGCCGAACGAGCATTGGACCCTCTTCTTATTCTTGACTCGAATATCCAGCACGGCGCCAGGAATCCGCTTCTCCCGAATCCAACTGTTAATTAATCGGTTCAATGTATCCATTGCGCTTTGAAGGGCTCACGGCTTTTCTTGTTCTTTCCAGCAATTTTACCGTTTCATCGTAATGCAGCTGGGCGATGCCCACATACAAAATATCGATGACATTTAATTGCGTAATGCGTGAAGCCATCGCTCCGCTCCGTATGCTCTTCTCCAATGAACTGGTGAACAATCGGACGTTTGCCAACTCGGAGACGGGATTGCTGCCGAACTTGGTGAGGGAAATAATCGTAGCTCCGTTTTGCTTCGCAATCGAGAGTGAGCCGATAATGTCTTCCGTCTGCCCCGAATATGAAACGCCGAACGCCACATCTCCCTCCTTCAAATTGGCTGCGAGCGTAGCTTGCGAGTTAAAATCAAACGCAGCCTCGCACCATCGGTCGATACGCGTCAGTTTTTGCATGAAATCCTGGGCGATGACGGCGGAAGCGCCTATGCCAAAGACGCATATTTTTCTGGCTGCGCCGATTGCTTCAATAGCTCGTTCTACCTCTTCGGCCGACAGAACCGACAGCGTATCCTGAATAGACTGGGCGTTGTTGTGAGAAATCGAGTTAATTAAAGCCGTCACCGAGCTATTAGGCTGAATTTCCTGATAAGTGTCCGCTTCCTTGGAAGCTTGCGCCGATTGTGCCAAATCCGCGACAATCCGCATTTTCAAATCCTGGAACCCTTTGAAATGAAGCGAGCGTGAAAGTCGAACAATGGTAGCTTCGCTGACACCAGTCAGCTCTGCAAGCTTTTGAACGGATAGATTCACGATTTGTTCCGGATGCTCCAGAATAAAATCGGCTACAATCCGTTCCTGGGGTTTTAACGTGTGGATAACTTCCTTGATACTCACGAGCCCACCATGCATAGCGGATCCCACCTTTAATTAATCAATCGTTTGGTGCTGGATGATCGTTGTTTACCGGTAACAACTCATGGGATAATAATAAATCAATATTTCATAAATATCAATAAAATTATAAAATAAAATTTCATAATCTGCTTTGATGGTGTTATGTATATGTCATTTTAAGTGTTTATAAAGTAATTTTATGTTAGTTTAACTGACGTAAAATCACTATGCTTTACTTTCCTTTCGAAAAAAGGTACAGTAAAACGTATATATGGAATTACCGGAGGAGCCTGCCAACAGCGGGCTCTTTTTGTCTTTTTTTCAAAAATCAACGGGTTTATAAGGGGGAGTATATGGAACAGCAAGCTATTTGGGCAATTGGCATCTTTTTAGCTATTTATGCAATGATTATTTCTGAAAAAATTCACCGTACCGTTCTGGCTATGCTCGGAGCCGTTTTGATGGTCGTTCTGGGCATTGTGGACCAGGAAACGGCGCTGCATCACATTGACTTCAATACGCTGGGGCTGCTTGTCGGGATGATGATTATTGTAGGCGTGACCGCCGAAACCGGACTGTTCAAATATATAGCCGTGAAAGCGGCCAAGTCCGCCAAGGGGAAGCCGGTCAGCATCATGATCGCGCTTGTTGCCATTACGGCAGTCGGCTCGGCGTTTTTGGACAACGTCACGACCGTCCTGCTCATGGTCCCGGTCACGCTCGGCATTACGAGACAGCTTCGCGTAAATCCCGTCCCATTTCTGATCACGCAAATCATTGCGTCGAATGTAGGCGGTACGGCCACTCTAATCGGCGATCCGCCCAATATTATGATCGGCAGCGCGGTCAAAGAGCTGACTTTTATGGCGTTCATCTATAATTTGGCGCCACTGGCGGTCATTATTATGTTGACTTATATCCCTTTGTTCATATGGATGTTCGGCAAGCAAATTCGTACCACGCCCGAGCTGCAGCGGAGCATGATGGACATGGACGAAAATTCCATGATTACCGACCGCAAGCTGCTGATCAAATGCCTCGTCGTGCTCGGACTAACGATGCTGGGTTTCTTCCTTCATCAAGCTTTGCATTTGGAGTCGGCGACCGTAGCGTTAAGCGGCGCGTTCCTGCTGCTGCTTTTGACCGGGGAGACGATGCTGGAAAAAGCGTTCCATAGCGTCGAATGGATGACCCTGTTTTTCTTTGTCGGCTTGTTTGTACTTGTCTCAGGATTGGTGGAGACCGGAGTGATCGCCCAACTGGCGGCAAAGGCCATACAATTTACAGGGGGCGATCCGCTTGCGACCTCTATGCTGATTCTCTGGCTAAGCGCAATTGCTTCCGCATTCCTGGACAACATTCCTTTCGTCGCCACGATGATTCCGATGATTCAAGAGATGGGGAATCTGGGGGTTATCCATCTGGAGCCAATATGGTGGAGCCTTGCCCTGGGCGCATGTCTTGGCGGCAACGGGACATTGATCGGAGCGAGCGCCAACTTGATCGTAGCCGGGATGGCCGGAAAAGAGGGGTATCCGATCACATTTGTAAAATATATGAAGTACGGATTTCCGTTGATGATTCTATCCATACTGCTGTCCAGCGCATATATTTATTTCCGTTATTTTGTTATTTGATGTAAAATACGAGCTCGTTAAACTCTTGTGGTCATTGGCCGGGCATCACCCGGTCTCTTTCTATTCCCAGGCACATCAAGTTTAAAAGGGGG
Source organism: Paenibacillus sp. sgz302190 (assembly GCF_059820445.1). Taxonomy (NCBI): domain Bacteria; kingdom Bacillati; phylum Bacillota; class Bacilli; order Caryophanales; family Paenibacillaceae; genus Paenibacillus; species Paenibacillus sp. sgz302190. The sequence goes on along the minus strand of NZ_JBZYAO010000012.1, from coordinate 107,337 downwards.
GAGGATTGGGGAGAAAGGATACTAAAAAGCTTAAAAAAACCGCAATTTCCACGGTTTAGAAAAGGATTAAACATGGACAAACCTTCCCAAAAGAAGTATAGTAATGGCATAAACATCGTAAAAAACGAGGAGTTGATGGCCATGGCAGTAGTCGAGAAAAACATGGCATCGCGGACGAAGCAAATAACAGAGAGTAATACAACACGTGTTCCGCTTTCCCAAGCTATTAAAAAAATTGGTGTACGATCAGCTTTTGGTGTAACGGCTGTTGATCTGCATCGTTATGATCGGAAGGGAAAGTAAGGATGAGTTTTGTTGTAACTGCTGAGAGTGTTCTCCGAGAGAATGTTACACAAGCATCCGTTTACTTGGATGCTTGTTTTATTTTGGCCGCTATAAACGTTGAGGATAGGCGACATGATTTAGTGCTGGATGTATTAGACCATATGGCAGACCAAGGGGTATGTTGGATTACCAATATACACGTAGCTTCTGAGGTTGTCAGTAATTTATTTAAAATCAAAATTCTACGCGCTTTACAAGTGTATCATGAAAAGGTTGTTTCTATCCCGGAGAATCGTCGAAAGCCACTAACTGCGGAACAAAAGGATGAAATCATCGATCAAAGTGCGATAGCCTCGATTTACACACAAGCAAAGGCGAAGGATTATTTGACCATAAAAGGTCGCTATGTTAGTGTGAAGCCGTATGAACTTGTGAAATTTTTGAAGCAGCTTCCCCGTCAGAGGGCGTTGCTTGCAAGTTTTTATAAAAGCGCAACGCAAACATTTGAAGAGTTTAAGGGGCTTCTTCGTGAATATGGTTTCCATGTTCAGTATGTTCAATCAGATGAATCTACTGAGCAATTGGCACTTGCGTATTCATATTTATTTCAGGTTGATATGCCCGATGCCATCCATCTTGCGAGTGCCCGTTGGAACCATTGTGATTTATTTCTGACATTGGACGGAGATTTTGAGGTTGGTAACTACAACGAAGAGGACGTTAGTTTGCTGCCTAAGGATTTAATCGGCAGGAGCATAAGGATTTATAAAGTGGCTTAAGTAGACGGGAGAATAAATTTCTCAGCGTCTTTTTTATTTTTGTAATAAAGGATAAAATGTTCAGTTCCTTTCTATCCCGAATCCGCCGCAGTCGATTTGCTAAGGATCTCTTGTTGCCATATGTTGTTGTATAAGCAAGACTCTCCGCCGGTATCCTTTCAAAAGATTCCTGCTTCGAGGCTTACCCAAAGTAAGTTTGGAGGTCGGGTGGCTTTCGCTTGCCCATAATTTGCTGAAGGAAGCAGCAGTAAACGCAAAAAGCAAAGGAGTTAGGCACATGCAAGCCGCTTAACTCCTTTGTTTATTTTAAAAATCATTTTTTTGAGTATCAAACGTATCCTACGCCTCTTTAATTTTTACTTATGGAACAACCTCTTACCCGCGTAACGTTAATCCAAATTTTTCAGCCATGCGGCAAGCGCTTCGCCAACTTCATCGGGTGCGTCTTCTTGGGGATAGTGGCGGCCTGGCACAGTAACTTCGATCTGCGATGGCCATGTACGGCAGAAATCGATGTGGGATTGCGGCAATAAGCCGGGGTCGCATTGAACGAATAGTTTGGGAACAGCGCTTTGCGCCAGCCATTCTCCATACTCGGTGACAATCTCCGTTATATCAGCCGGATCTCCGTCGAACGGAAGTTGGCGTGCCCAGCTGAGCATAGGACGGCGGCTTTCGCCCGGCTCCAGGAACGGTCGACGGTACTGTGCCATCTCTTCATCCGTTAGCTTGCGCAATATGTTGACCGGCAAGTTGAACTCGATGAACGAATTTTGCTCTAACACCATTCGCTCTCCTTCCGGCGTCCGGAGCGTCTGGAAGATTTTGCGTCCAGTCTCCGGAATTTCACTCCAACTGCGCGGCTTAATAATCGCCTCCATGTATGCGATGCCTTTGACCGCGTCGGGATGCCGCTTACTCCAGTCGAAGCCCAGTGCCGATCCCCAATCGTGCACCACGAAAGTCACACGCTCGCTCACGCCAAGCTGATTGAGCAGCTCGTCAAGATAGCGGCGGTGCTCGGCAAAGGTGTATGCGTGAGGCCCGCTGTCCGGAAGCTTTGCGGAATCGCCCATTCCAATGAGATCGGGCGCAATGCAGCGGCCAAACTTACGGGCATAAGGAATAATGTTGCGCCAGAGATAGGAGGATGCCGGATTGCCGTGCAGGAAAACAATCGGGTCACCGCTTCCTTCCTCCACATACGCCATCTCTAACCCGAATACTTGATTTCGCTTTTTCTCATAAGGGAATGCCTCGTTAATCATGTTTCATCTCTCCTCCTACTCGGTCAGATTGCGAAGCACGATGTTCAGCAGACTCAGTAAAAAGTCATACTCCTCATCGGTAATGCCTTTCCGGGTTTTGTTCTTAACGCGGGCCAGTGCTTCCTGCACCTTAGGTACCACCTCACGTCCCGAGTCCGTCAAATAGAGCAGATGATAGCGGTTGTCGGCGGGATCGGCTTCTCTCCGCACGTAACCTTCTGCTTCCAGCTTGGTAATCGCTTTAGCGGTAGTCGTTTTGTCAATGAGCAGTTTCTCGCTTAGCGCCTTCTGAGTGATTGGTTGCTGAAACGCAATCGCCATCAGAAAAATATACTGTCCGCTTCCGATTCGATATGGCGCCAACTCGGCTGAGATGAATATCTGCATGTGCCGATAGATGGCTGAAATGTATTGACCGTGCGATTCCGCTGGACCCTTGTCATTTTGTCTCCAATGCTCGCTCAAATTAGCCTCCTCCTTGTTTGTGAAAATAGGATGTTATTGCAACTAATTTCACTATACGGCAAATAGGATGTTATTGCAACTAATTTTTTGTGAGACTTATCCAGTTAGCCGATAATTATGCTATCGCCTTGTTGGATTGTTGCACAATCTCCCGTTACTTCAACGAACTGGAGCAGGCGCTGCGGCACCTGCTCCAATCTCCTCGCTGTCAGTAACGGCAACGCTTCACGCTAAATCAGCCGCGCTTTTTGCCGACCAAAACGGTCAAATCGATTGTGACCTCCATAATCTCCATTGCACGAACTCTTTGCAGGCGCTCTGCCCGCGCTCCCCATGTTAACGGCGTCATGCGCACCAAATGTTCAATAAGGGGCTGGCGCAGATGAGCTTTGTAGTGCAAACGCTTGGTTTCCAGCAGTTCGAAATGCATGCCGAAGCGCTCCTGCGTGTCGCGATTGGAGTACGCCTGTTTGCCGGTTTGATCGTAAAAAAGGGCCCGCAGCTCTTGCAAATAACTGCTCCCGGGTATGACCTTGATCAGCTTCCCGCCACCTTTGAACAATCTTTGAAATTCCGAATAGTTGGAAGGTGAGAGGATGTTAAGAATAAAATCGAATTGCTTATCGGCGAGCGGGCATTTGGCCAGATCGGCTGCGCACCAAATCGAATCGGCGTCGTTTTTGGCGGCCAGGACGATTGCTTCTTTGGAAATATCGAGGCCGACTCCGAGCACGTCTTTCCCGGTCGCACGGGCGATTATCTTTTTGATGCCCGATAAATGAGACCCTTCGCCGCAGCCGGCGTCGAGCACTTTTGTCGTATCGCATTTTGCTCCAAGCGCATGAATGATCTGCTCGGAAATATACGCATCCACCGGCTTCCAAAAGCCGCTGGCGCCAATGGCCCTGCGGGACTCGAAAAGCTGCTTGTCATATTTCGTTGCGACAGGGCGGGGCAGCAAATTGATATACCCGCGTTTGGCCAGATCGAAGCAATGCTTATTCGGACATACGAAACTTTTACCGTCGTTCGCAGCATTCATTGGAGCGAAGCATAGCGGACATCGGAAAATATCGCAAAAAGAGGCGATAAAATGAGCGGTATTCATAAAAAAGCACCCCATTCATTCGGATTCGGTGAATGAAAAAAGGCACAGACAAATAAACCTGACCTTTGAATTTGAAAAAAAGGCCGGTTTTATGATCTGCACCTCACATTACCGCAAACGAATGAATTGGATGATCATAGCTGTGAATCGCTCCTGTTCTGCAAGTCAATCTGGGGGAGTCCCCATCTCATCATATATCATTAGGGGTTTGTAAATAAAGTATTGCAATATATGTCCGTTTTCATATAATAGTAATTATTACTATTAATATTTTTGCGTAGAAAGTGTAGGGGAAAGAGAACGATGAAACGAAGAGTAACTCAATTAATCGTGACGGCCGCCGTAAGTGCGATGGCATTGACCGGCTGCGCCCAGTCTGCGGGAGATTCCGCTGCGGGGGCGGATGAAGCGAAACCGAAAGCGAAAGCCATCACGCTGTCCTGGGCCAAAGATGTCGGCAGCCTGAATCCGCATCTGTATGCGCCGAACGAGCTTTTCGCCCAGGCGATGGTGTATGAGCCGCTTGTGAAATACGGAGCGGATGGCAGCATGCAGCCCGCGCTGGCTGAGAGGTGGGACGTTGCGCCGGACGGCAAAACGTACACGTTTCATTTGCGCCAGGGCGTGAAATTTTCCGATGGCTCGGCATTCGATGCGGCGATTGTGAAGAAAAATTTCGACGCCGTATTGGCTAACGGCAAGCGCCATAGCTGGCTTGAGGCGGTAAACGAAATCCGGCAAACGGAAGCGGTGGATGCGCAAACTTTTAAGGTGGAGCTGAAAAATGCATACTATCCGTTCCTGCAGGAGCTGTCGCTTATTCGTCCGCTTCGCATCCTCGGCAATGCCGGCTTTCCCGATGACGGGAGTACGGCCCAGACGATCAAACAGCCGATAGGAACGGGCCCTTGGGTGCTGACCGACTATAAAAAAGACGAACAAGCGGTATTTACGCGCAATGAACATTACTGGGGCGAGAAGCCGAAGTTGGAAAAGGTGACGACCAAAATCATTCCCGACCCGCAGGCCAGGGCGATGGCGTTGGAGAATAAAGACATCGATTTGATTTTCGGCAGCGGTCAGTTGACCCCGAATGCGTTCAAATCGCTGAAGGATACGGGCAAATACCAGACGTACGTCTCCGAGCCGCTGTCCACGCGATCGCTGGCGATCAACTCGAACAGAGGTCCGACGCGGGAATTGGGCGTGCGCCAGGCTCTTGAATACGCGCTGGACAAAAAGACCGTGATCGAGCATGTGCTCAATGGCATCGAGAAGCAGGCTGACACGCTGTTTGCGCCGACTTTGCCTTACAGCAACGTGAACTTGAAGCCGTACGAGTACAATTTGGAAAAAGCAAAATCGCTTTTGACTGAAGCGGGTTGGGTAGAGGTGGCCGGCAAGCCGTTTCGCGAAAAAGACGGGAAAGTGCTGGAGCTCGATCTGGCCTATGACAGCAACGACCAGGTTCAAAAAACGATTTTTGAGTACATGCAGGGAGAATGGCGCAAAATCGGGATCAAAGGCAGCATGATAGGCGAAGAGAAGCAAGCTTTTACGAACCGGCAAAAAGAAGGCGCATTTAATCTCGCTTTCAACGAAACGTGGGGCATTCCTTACGATCCGCATACGGTCGTGGCCTCGATGCGCGAGTCGGGTCATGCCGACTATCAGGCGCAGGCGGGCTTGCCGATGAAAAAAGAAATCGACGATAAAATTACGCAAGTGATCACGAGCACCGACGAGAAAACGAGGCAGGAACTGTATACATACATTTTGACGACATTGCATGAGCAGGCGGTGTACCTGCCGATCTCCTACACGGTCAATGTGGCTGTTGCGAACAATCATGTGAGCGGTGTTTCATTTTACCCGATGCAGTTTGAAATTCCTTTCGATGCGTTCGACATCAAATAGGTGCGGTCATGGTATCCTTTGTGGCCGGAAGAATCGGCAGTATGCTGGTTGTCGTCTTGGGAATAACGATCGTAGCTTTTTTGTTAATCCGGCTTATCCCGGTTGATCCGGCGGAAGCTTACCTGAATTTGTCCAAAGTGCCCGTTACGCAAGCTGCGCTTGAGGCGGCACGCAAGGAGCTCGGACTCGACCGCTCTTTGCTCGAACAGTACGTTCAGTGGATGCGCGATGCGGCGCGTCTGGATTTCGGCGTTTCTTTTATATCGAAAAAGCCTGTATTGGCCGAGCTGGGAGCGCGCTTCGCAGTGACGGCTCAGCTTGGGGCCGTATCCTTCGTTTTGATGCTGCTGATCAGCGTGCCGGCAGGCATTTGGTCAGCGGTGCGCAAAAATGGCTGGTTCGATCGGATAACCCGGCTCGGTGTATTTGCAGTCGCCTCGATGCCGAGTTTTTGGCTGGCGTTTGTTTTGGTGTATTGGCTCGGATTGAAGTGGGGCTTATTTCCGCTCATGGGACGGGGGACGGCGGCGCATATGGTGCTGCCGTCTCTCGCGCTGGCGCTCACCTACAGCACGTATTACATCCGGCTCATTCGCACCGGCATGCTGGAGCATATGGAACAGCCGCACGTCCGGTATGCGCGGTCGCGCGGGGTACGGGAACCGCTCGTCATCGTCCGCCATGTGCTGAAGAGCGCCCTGCTGCCCGTCGTAACATCGCTCGGGATTACGCTGGGCCATCTGCTCGGGGGCACCGTCATCGTTGAAAACGTATTTGCCATCCCGGGCATCGGCCGATACTTGATCGAGTCGATGATGAACCGGGATTATGCGGTTGTGCAATGTTTTGTGCTGCTGATCGGCGTCTTTTTCGTCGTCGTCAATTTGCTGGCCGAGATCGTCTGCGCCATCATCGATCCGCGCATTCGCGCGAAAGGAGCGTGACGGCATGGGCGAACGCTTTAACCTCAAGCTTCGCCGTCCGGCGGCGCTGATGATCAGCGGGATTTGCCTGCTGGCGCTCGTGATGATGGCCGTGCTCGGTCCGTACTTGATGCCGCACGATCCGTATGAGGTCGATATCGTCCGCAAATTGCAGCCGCCTTCCTGGGAGTACCCGCTGGGTACGGACCATCTGGGCCGCTGCGTTTGGTCGCGGATCATCGCCGGCGCGCGCGTATCGCTCGCTGCGGCTTTTGTCGTTACGGCGATCACCCTTGCGCTGAGCCTGATTGTAGGAATCGCTGCGGGCTACAGAGGAGGCTGGTTGGACAGGCTTTTGATGCGCATTTGCGATTTGTTTCTTGCTTTTCCGAGCTTGATTTTCGCACTGGCTATTGTCGGTTTGCTGGGCGGCGGCGTGGTGAATCTGGTCGTTGCGCTGGTCGTCGTCAATTGGGTCGGCTACGCGAGGATGATCCGGATGTCGGTCGTCAGTTTAAAAGAGCGGAATTATGTGTTGTCGGCGAAAATCACGGGAGCTTCCGGCTTCGGAATTGTGCTTCGGCATATTGTGCCGTTCGTGCTGCCGCAAATGATGGCGGTTCAATTTTTGCAGATGGGTGCGGTCATTTTGCAAATTTCGGAATTGTCGTTTCTCGGTTTGGGCGTGCAAGCGCCGATGGCCGAATGGGGGATGATGATCAACGACAGCAAATCTTTGATGGGCAGCCATCCGCTGCTGATGATCGCGCCCGGGATGATGATCTTCGCCACCGTGGTGGCGTTCAGTTGGTTCGGCGACGCGCTGCGCGATACGCTTGATCCGAAATCCGTCTAAACGATAGGAGTTGTGTATGGGACTACCAATATTGCTGGATATCCGGCGATTGCAAGTTGATTTGCCTGTCCCCGGAGGGGCGGCGAAGCGCGTTGTGAACAATGTAAGCTTGGCGCTCGGTCAGGGGCGGGTGCTGGGGATCGTCGGAGAGAGCGGAAGCGGCAAAACGATGATATGCTCGGCGATTGTCCGCTTGCTCGGCGCAGGGCAGCGGGTCAATGGCAGCATCCGCTTTCGCGGCGAGGAATTGCTGGACCTGCCAGCCGAGAAAATGCGCCGGCTGCGCGGGCGCGACATAGCCGTTATTATGCAAAATCCGATGTCCGCCTTCAATCCGATGATGACGGTGGGCGGCCATTTTATCGAGACGATTCGCGCCCATTTGCCCATGCGAAAAGCGGAAGCTCGCGAGCTTGCGGCGGCGCAAATCCGGCGGTTCCGGCTGCCGCATGGCGAAAGGCTGCTGAGTATGTACCCCTTCGAGCTGAGCGGGGGGATGCTGCAGCGGGCGATGATCGCCATGGCCGCTTGCCTGAATCCGGCACTGCTGATCGCCGACGAGCCGACGACCGCGCTCGACACGACCACACAGGCCGCTATCCTGGACGAGCTGCAAATGCTGCGCGGGCAGAGCGGCATGGGCATGCTGCTCGTGTCCCACGATCTTGGCGTCATCGCCAGGCTTGCGGACGAAGTGGCCGTGATGCGTAAGGGGCGGCTGCTGGAAAAAGGCCCGGCAGCGCTGCTGCTGAACCGCCCGCGCCATCCGTATACGCAGGCGCTGCTTGCGGCGCGGCAAGGCGGTGTCGACGGCAGCGTCGGCATGGCGGCCGATTGGCACGAGGCCCAGCCCGCAAACACAGAAGGGGATGGCGCTGCGGACGATGGTTTGTTCGAGGCGGCGCCCGGGCATTGGGTGGCGAATTTCGGGGGCGGGGTGAAACGATGAACATATTGGAACTGAATCGCGTGTCAAAAACGTACCGCTCCCGCCGGTTTGGCTGGAACCGCCGCACTGTGATCGAGGCGGTAAAAAACGTCTCCCTTCGCCTCGACGAAGGGACGTGCCTTGCGCTCGTCGGCGAAAGCGGCTCAGGCAAAAGCACGCTGGGCAAAATCGTGCTCGGACTGGAGCGCCCGGACAGCGGGGAAGTGCTGTTTCTGGGCCGTCGGCTGCATGACGTCTCGGCCAAGGAGCGCAAGCAGCTGCGACGCGACATGCAGCTGGTGTTTCAGGACGTTCACAGCGCGGTCAATCCGCGCATGAACGTGCAGAGCATCATCGCCGAGCCGCTGCGCGTTCACGAGCGAATGACTGCGCCTGCGCAGCGGCAACGCGTCCGCGAGCTGCTGGAAGCGGTCGGCCTGCACGGCGACGACGCCGGGAAATACCCGCACGAGTTCAGCGGCGGGCAGCTGCAGCGGGTCGGCATCGCCCGCGCGATTGCCCTCCGGCCGAAGCTGATCGTGCTGGACGAGGCGGTCAACAGCCTGGACGTGCTCGTGCAGGCCGGTATTTTGCGGCTGCTCGGCCGGCTGAAGGAGCAGTTCGGCCTGTCGTATTTATTCATCTCCCACGACTTGTCGGCCGTGAGGGTTCTTGCCGACCGCGTAGCGGTCATGGAGCGGGGCGAAATCGTCGAGACGCTGGATGACGCATCGCGGCTTGACGAACTGCGCCACCCGGCCGGCCGGCGGTTGCTCCAGGCGGTGCTGCCGATCCTCCCGCAGCGGCCCGTTCCGCTATGACGAATCCGGCTTAGCTGCCGCCGGATAATAAACGCAGGCCGTGCCGGATTTGCCGCCCCGGCCCTGCAGATCGCCGCCGCAAATATTCGTGCGTCAGGAAAGCTTATAGCTACGAGTTAGACATCCCTTGAACTCGAATGATTAACATGCCCTCCCTTATAGGGGGCGATGGAAGTTAGCGCCTAAGCCGGTGCCGGTGGTTACAATTCTTCGATTTTTCGGAGCGGCGCAAACTATCTCCTCGAATGTCTCGCTATCATCGTTGTCCTGTGATTTTTTGAATGCCCCGCTATCGTCGTTGTCCTGCGATTTTTGGCATGCTTGTACTTTGCTCACATTTGAATGCGCTTTCATTTTGTTGTTGAAGGCACATTTGTGAGAATTTTGAGAGAGATGCCTGGTAAAATGCAGGAGGGATTGCGTGTAAGTTCAGCCAGAGGAGGAGAATGGGAGTTATGAATCGGAGATATGCAAAACCGGCTGCAGGAAAGCTATGGGTGTGGGGCATTGTATTTATTATGGTCTGTAATACATTACTCACATTTCCTGTGCAAGCAGCGGAACTATGGAGTCAATATGCCAAGATCGGATCGACCGGCAATAATGCGCCCGGCGGGTTTTCGAATCCGACCGGAGTAGCGGTAGACAGTAGTGGGAATGTATATGTGGCGGATAACAATAACCATCGTATCCAGAAGCTGGATACAGCCACCGGAGTGTGGAACGAGTGGAAAAAGAGCGGCGATGGGCCGGCGTATGGAAGCGGTTTGGGCGAGTTTTCCAATCCGGCAGGCGTAGCGGTAGGCGTCAGCGGGAACGTGTATGTGGCGGATACCAGTAATCATCGCATTCAGAAGCTGACGGTATCCACAGGAGTATGGAGCGAATGGAAGAAAAGCGGAGGGGGCGCGGGAAGCGGCCTGGGCGAGTTTAATAATCCGAGAGGCGTGGCTGTAGACAATAGCGGGAATGTGTATGTGGCGGATGCTTGGAATCATCGCATTCAGAAATTGGATGCAGTTACTGGCGTGTGGAGCGAGTGGAAGAAGAGCGGGGGCGGTAAAGGGAGCGGGTTAGGCGAGTTTAATTTTCCATCCCGCGTTGCGCTGGACAGCAGCGGCAATATGTACGTGGCGGATACCGGCAACCATCGCATTCAGAAGCTGACGGTATCCACGGGAGTATGGAGCGAGTGGAAGAAGAGCGGAGGAGGCGCGGGAAGCGGTCCGGGCGAGTTTAATAATCCGTACGACGTTGCCGTAGACAACAACGGGAATATATACGTGGCCGAGTATGGCAACCATCGCATTCAAAAGCTGACGGTATCCACAGGAGTATGGAGCGAGTGGAAGAAGAACGGCGGTGGTTCGGGCAGCGGCCTGGGAGAGTTTAATCAACCCAAAGGCATAGCGGTGGATGGAAGCGGGAATGTGTATGTGGCCGATTCTGGCAATGAGCGCATTCAGAAGCTGACGGTATCCACAGGAGTATGGATCGAATGGGTATATAGGGGAGCGGTTGCCGGCAAAGGCTTGGGCGAGTTTAGTTATCCGAGCGGTGTGGCGGTGGACAGCGAGCGGAATGTGTATGTGGCCGATTACGATAATCATCGCATCCAGAAGCTGACGGTGTCCACAGGAATATGGAGCGAGTGGAAGAAGAGCGGAGGCGGTTCGGGTGACGGTCTTGGAGAGTTTGAGAATCCGACCGACGTTGCTGTAGACAGCAATGGGAATGTATACGTGGCCGATCGTGATAACCACCGTATCCAGAAGCTTACGGCATCCACGGGAGCATGGAGAGAGTGGAAGAAGAGCGGAGGCGGCAAAGGAAGCGGCCGTGGGGAATTTGATTATCCGAGCGGAGTGGCGGTAGATCGCAGCGGGAATGTGTACGTGGCGGATACGAATAACAGTCGTATTCAGAAGCTGGATGCAGTCACGGGAGTATGGAGCGAGTGGAAAAAGAGCGGAGGGGGCGCGGGAAGCGGCCTCGGAGAATTTTATGGACCTTCCGGCATCGAGGTGGACGGCAGCGGAAATGTGTATGTAGCGGATACCAATAACCACCGTATCCAGAAGCTGACGGCAGCTACAGGAGTATGGAGTGAGTGGAAGAAGAGCGGCGGCGGTTCGGGGAAAGGCCTTGGAGAATTTGACGAGCCTTACAGCGTGGCGGTAGATGCCGGCGGGAATGTATACGTTGCTGACATGAGCAACAATCGCATCCAGAAGCTGGACGTTTCCACGGGGGTGTGGAGAGAATGGAAGAAGAGCGGAGGCGGAGAGGGAAGCGGCCTTGGGGAATTTATTAGTCCAAGCGGTGTAGCGATAGATAGCGGAAACACTGTATATGTCGCTGATTTCGGCAACCACCGTATCCAGAAATTATCTGAGATAACTACCCCTCCGGACGTACCGACCGATGTAAAATCGGAGGTGGCGGAAGGCCAATCGCAAGCAAAGGTCAGTTTTACGGCCCCGCTCAACGATGGAGGCAGCCTCATAACCGGCTATACGGTAACTTCAAGTCCGGGAGGATTGACGTGGACGGGTACAAGCAGCCCAATCACGGTTACGGGCTTAACGTATGGGACGGCATATACGTTTACGGTTGTAGCGACGAATAGCGCAGGAAACTCCGGCCCTTCGGCCGCATCGAACAGCGTGACACCGACAGCGCCGGGAGTGCCTGCTGCGGTACCTGACGCCCCGACGGGCGTAACCGCCGTTGCAGCCAACGGCGGAGCGAAGGTAAGCTTCAATGCGCCATCCAGCAATGGAGGCAGTGAGATCGTCGGCTACACCGTGACCTCGATTCCGGGAGGACTGACTGCAACCGGAACCGGCAGCCCAATCACAGTTACGGGCTTAACGTATGGCACGACCTATACGTTTACTGTGGCGGCGATTAACAGCGTTGGCAGCAGCCCTGTTTCTGCCGTTTCTAATACCGTAAGACTGGAGATCCCTTCCGACGGCGACAGTGGTGGAAGTACGCCGCCACAGTCGATGCCTTCGACTACATCGCAACCTGATAAAACGGGCGTTACCGTTCTCATTAACGGCAAATCGGTGAATGTTGGGACGGCCAAGGTGACGAGCGTAAATTCACAGACGGTAACAACCATCAGCATTGACCGGGACAAGCTGGGGGATCTATTGGCGAAGGAAGGGCGATTCGCTGTGGTGACGATGCTGGCGGATGCCAAATCCGATGTCGTGCGCGGAGAGCTTGACGGACAGATGATCAGCAAAATGGAACTGCAGCAAGCGGTATTGGAAATAAAAACAGATAAAGCGACCTATAACTTACCGGCCGGGCAGATCGACATCCAATCGATTTCGAATCAGTTGGGCAAATCGGCAGCCTTGGAGGATATCAAGATTCAAATCGAAATTGCTGTGTCAAAAACGCCGGCGCAAGGGGTTCTGAAAGAATCCGGGGAAGGGAAAATTTCGGTCGTTGTCCCGCCGCTTGATTTTACGGTAAGAGCTTTTTATAAGGACAAGACGATCGAAGTCAACGGGTTCAAAGCTTATGTTGAACGTACAATAGCGATTCCGGATGGCGTTGATCCTGACAAAATCACAACTGGTGTCGTGGTTGAAACGGATGGAACGCTGCGCCATGTGCCGACCAAGATCGTGCGGCTGGACGGCAAGCTTTATGCCAAGATAAACAGCATGACGAATAGTGCCTATTCCGTCGTATGGCATCCGGTTGAGTTTAAGGATGCGGAGGCGCACTGGGCCAAAGAAGCGATAAACGATATGGGATCGCGTATGATCATCAATGGCGTCGGCAAAGGCTTCTTCAATCCCGATCAAGATATTACACGAGCGGAGTTTGCGGCAATTTTGATTCGCGGATTAGGAGTGCAGCCAAAAGCAGGGGCACTGTCTTTCTCTGACGTTAATTCGAAAGATTGGTATGCCGGCGCGGTTGGAACGGCCTTCGCGTACAACCTGATTAGTGGTTTTGAAGACGGCACCTTCCGCCCGAATGATAAGATTACACGCGAACAAGCGATGGTGATCATGGCCAGAGCAATGGCTATTACAGGGCTCAAAGCGAAGTCTTCCGCAAATGCAGGACAGCTATTGAACTCCTTCACCGACGCGGGTACGATATCGAATTGGGCGAAGAACGGGATTTCCGACTGCTTGGCATCCGGGATCTTTTCCGGACGAAACGGCGCCGTGCTGGATCCTGGAGCCTTCATATCAAGAGCGGAGGTTTCCGTTATTGTTCAAAGACTTCTGCGAAAGTCCGATCTGATTTAATGCGGAATCCCGCTGCGTCATTGACTCTCCGGCGGTGTTTGTGTAAGATAAAAATACGCTTAATTTCCGGTTTAACGAATCGGAAAGCGGGGGAACCAATCTTTTTGGGGCGAATCATGATGTTTATGTAGGGAACCATCTTTCCCGAGCCCGGCAGCTAACCTCGTCAGCAGTAGGTGGGTCATAGTTGCATTGTGTTATATTTGCATTTGCTGACCCGTTTATTCGGGTCTTTTTGCGTTCAATTGGACCCGACGTATAGTTTTCGGCCCGGAGGCATCGACATGTCCTCTTGCCGGCTATAAGACGGGTCATTTTTATTTTGCAGCTTTGATCCGCGGAAGGAGGAGATAGATAGCCGTCTTGGATTCGTTGAAAGCCAACATTCTGTCTTTTCAAGGAGGATGAAATATGCCGCAACCGAAATATATTACCGATATTGATAAAATCCTGGAGATTCCCGAACGCGATCGAACAAGGTTGAAGCAAATAACGGAAAAATTCGTGTTTCGCGTAAACGATTATTACTTGAAACTGATAGATTGGAACAACCCGGAAGATCCGATCAAGAAATTGATCGTTCCCAATGACGGGGAGCTGTCCGAATATGGAAGGTGGGACGCGTCGGATGAGGACACGAATTACGTCGTTCCCGGCTGCCAGCATAAATACAGGACGACGGCCCTTTTGATCGTATCCGAGGTTTGCGGCGCTTACTGCCGCTATTGTTTCCGCAAGCGGTTGTTCCGCAACGATGTCAGCGAGGCGATGTCGAACGTCGACCCGGGGCTGGCCTATATCGCCCGGCACAAGGAGATCAACAATGTGCTGCTGACGGGAGGGGACAGTTTGATCCTTTCCACGGCAAGGCTGAACGGCATCTTCGAACGGTTGAGAGCGATCGACCATGTGAAGATCATTCGGCTCGGCTCGAAAATTCCCGTGTTCAATCCGATGCGGATCTACGAAGACGAGAAGCTGCTGGAGTCCATCCGGAAGCATTCCGACTCGGAGCGCCGCATCTACGTGATGGCGCATATCAATCATCCGCGCGAAATTACGGCGGAAGCGAAGAGGGGCTTCGAAGCGCTCCATCAAGCGGGAGCGATTGTCGTGAACCAAACGCCTGTTCTAAAAGGGATCAATGATCGGCCCGAGGTGCTTGCGGAGCTGCTGGATAAGCTTTCGTGGGCGGGTGTCACGCCTTATTATTTTTTCATTAACCGGCCCGTCGCCGGCAATAAAGATTTCGTACTGCCGCTGGAACGCGTGTACCGGATCGTGGAAGAGGCGAAGGCCCTCACGTCCGGCCTGGGCAAGCGTGTCCGCCTATCGATGAGTCACACTTCCGGCAAAATCGAAATTTTGGCCATCGAGAATGGGAAGGCTTATTTGAAATACCATCAATCCCGGGACGACCAGTACGGGAAATTTATGGCGCTCGACTGCCCTGAGCATGCGGCCTGGTTCGATGATTTGCCCGGAAATGAGCAGTTCTGGAACAAGCCGAAAAAGAAAAACGACAACATTGTCTCCGCCAACGAATTGCTAAGCCGCTAACCGTTTTCTCATGCGCCGCCGCTAACCGTACCTGTACCCGGGAGGGGGCCGCGCCTCCGTCTCGGGACGTAGGGAAAATCGTTCCAGGGGTGCTGGCGGAGCAAGCCGATTTATTCTAGAATGAAGTAAATATTGATTTTATGGAATAGCGGAGGTAAACGGTGGATAAGAAGACGCTGCTTGGAGCACTTCTCGTCTTGGCGGGAATTTTCTTCTTCTTTACGAGTCAGGGAAATGCGATGGATCCTGGGATGGTGTTCGCCTATTTTTGGCCAAGTTTGTTTGTCATTCCTTTGGGGCTCCTGTTTCATTGGATGTATTTCTATGCGACTCGGCGGCGTGGGGCCGGATTGTTGATTCCGGGAGGGATTCTCCTTGTGGCCGGAGGCGTATGCCAGATTTCCATGCTGTTCGACATCTGGGAGTATACGTGGCCGGGATTCCCGCTGGCGGTAGCGTTCGGGCTGCTGGAGTTTTACTGGTTCGGCGGCAAAAACAGATGGATCCTCCTTCCCGTCTTTATTCTGGGAAGCGTTTCGGTGATCTTTTTCGCCATCTTCACGCTTGGGAGTATCATCAGCCTGAACATTATGGGGCAGTCTTCGCTGGCGATCGGGTTGATTGTCGTAGGGTTGATCGTTATGTTGACCAAGAAACAAGGGTACGACGCATAAGTGCTTCTGCCGGCAGGCCGCTTCCAATCGGGAGCGGCTTTTTTGCCGTCGCGTTCGAGCGGTTTTCGGCGAGCCTGGCATGCTCTTGCCGGAGGGTGACCAGGCGGCGGGAGGTGGCTGGGGCGGAGCTGAGGCTGCTTGATAGCATGCACCGCGCAGCTCCCGGCGCGCGTTGATGCGCTGCTTGATGGCGGTCGGTTGATCATATTTGTTGTGATATTTGTGTTACATATACAAAAACAAGGCTTCTTTTTGTGCAGATTTATGTAATGTATTTTAACGTGTAGTTAGTTATTGACAGCGAAAAAGTGCGGTGATACTATGTAAAAAATAATAAATGTTAGAAATTATAACATTAAAGCGCGATAACTCTTGTATAAGCTCATTAATATGGTGTGAGCGTTTCTACAGGCAACCGTAAATTGCCCCAGGCTATAAGAGGCAGCAGTTAACGAATTCCTTTCCCTTTGGGCGCATCGCTGTGTTCAGGTAGGGGATTGTCCGTACTGCGCCTCTTGTCTCTGGGGTTATTTGCAATACGCGCAGGTGACCTCGGAAGGAGTGAACGAATATGAACAACATGTGTGCCAGGCTGAATGAGTCGATCAGCAGCGCAAAAACAGTAAAGATTATGAAAGACCGCGATACCGTCTACGATTTTAAGTTGTATCCCTTTGGGGAGCGGGGGACGTATATCGTTCCCGAGCTGCTGACGGAGATTACGGACAATCTCGCGGAGAGCATTTTGGAGCAATTTCCGGAATTCGACTATATCGTTTCGCCGGAGCCGGGCGGTCATACGTGGGGGATGCTGACGGCCTACAAGCTGCAAAAACCGATGAACATTCTCAGGCTAAGCACGGAATTGTACGAAGATTTCCAAATTTGCATAAAACGGGAGACCGCATATAACGAAAATTATATTTATTTTGACGGTTTCCAAAAAAATGACCGCGTGTTGATCCTCGACGATGTAATCAGCTCGGGCTCTACGATTCGCTCTATTGTCAAGCAATTGGAAGAAATGGAAGTCAGGCTTGTCGGCGTGCAAGTCATTCTCGTCAAAGGCGAGCATTACCGGAAGCTCGAGGATGACTTCGGGATTCCGACGCGGTTTTTAAGTAAGGTATAATCGGCAGAACTTTATTTTGGGAGAGGATGGACATGGCGTTTTATTACGAGCGGCCCTCAAGAACTTTCAGCGAATTTTTGCTTGTTCCCAATCTGACCGCGAAAAATTGCATTCCGGAAAATGTAAATCTCCGAACCCCCGTAACAAAATTCAGGAGCGGCGAGCGGCCCGCGCTGGAAATGAATCTTCCTGTCACTTCGTCGATCATGCAGGCCGTATCGGATCATGAAATGGCGATCGCTTTGGCCAAATGCGGCGGCATTTCGTTTATTTACGGCTCGCAGCCGATCGAGCAGCAGGCGGAGATGGTGAAGAAAGTTAAAAAGTTTAAGGCAGGCTTTGTCGTCAGCGACTCCAATCTGAGGCCCGGGGACACGCTGAAAGATGTGCTGCGGCTCAAGGCGGACAGCGGTCATTCCACCATCGCCATTACGGAAGACGGGCTGCCGACCGGCAAGCTGATGGGCATCGTTACCAGCAGGGATTACCGCGAAAACCGGACCCCGCACCACACTCCGATCTCTCAGTTCATGACCCCGTTCTCTTCCCTGATCTATGCCGAAGAAGGCATTACGCTGTCCGAGGCTAACGATATGATCTGGGAGCACAAGCTCAATTGCCTGCCTGTTGTCGACAAAAATGGCAACCTGCTGTATCTCGTTTTCCGCAAAGATTACGACAGCGGGTGGGAACACCCGCTGGAACTGCACGACGAGAACAAGCAGTTGATTGTGGGGGCTGGCATCAATACCCGAGACTTCCGCGAGCGGGTTCCGGCGCTGATCGAAGCCGGGGCGGATATTTTCTGCATCGACTCCTCGGACGGCTATTCGGAGTGGCAGGCGGATACGATCCGCTATATCAAGGATACGTTCGGGGATCGGGTCAAGGTCGGCGCCGGCAATGTCGTGGATAGCGACGGCTTCCTCTATTTGGCGGAGGCGGGCGCGGATTTCATCAAGGTCGGCATCGGCGGCGGTTCGATCTGCATCACCCGCGAGCAGAAAGGCATCGGACGCGGCCAGGCGTCCGCGGTCATGGAAGTCGCCGAAGCGAGACAGCGGTACTTCGAGGAGACGGACGAATACGTCCCGATCTGCTCCGACGGCGGCATCGTCCACGACTACCACATCGTGCTCGCTCTGGCGATGGGGGCGGATTTTGTCATGCTGGGCAGATATTTCGCCCGTTTCGACGAGAGCCCCGGACGCAAAGTTCTGATCGGCGGCAATTTTGTCAAGGAGTATTGGGGTGAGGGCTCAAGCCGGGCGCGCAACTGGCAGCGGTACGATTTTGGCGGCGAAGGCAAGGAATCCAAGCTGGAATTCGAGGAAGGCGTCGATTCGTTCATCCCTTACGCCGGCCGGCTGAAAGACAATCTGGATATCACCGTCAGCAAAATCAAATCCACCATGTGCAACTGCGGCGCGATTTCTATTCCCGAGCTGCAGCAAAAGGCCAAAATTACGCTAGTCTCCTCGACCAGCATTGTTGAGGGCGGGGCGCATGATGTCATCCTGAAGGAACAGGACCGGTCGAACTGATACCGGCATCGGAAAAGGGGGCTGGATGGTGACGGAAGCAATCAAAAAAGTGCTGGTCAGCAAAGCGGAACTGCATCGCAAGGTGCAGGAAATGGGCAGGGAGATAACCGCGGATTATCGCGGCAAAGACCTGGTGCTTATCGGTATTTTGCAGGGCGGCGCGGTGTTTATGGCCGATTTGATGCGGGAGATTGCGTTCCCTGTCGAGACGGACTACATGTCGGTTTCCAGCTACGGCAGCGGCTCGCAAACTTCGGGAGAGATCACCGTCAAGAAAGATACCGATGTGGATGTAGCGGGCAAGGACGTTCTTATTGTGGAGGACCTGGTCGAATCCGGGTTCACCCTGAAATTTCTGAGAGAGCTGTTTCTGGCCCGCCAAGCCCGCAGCGTCAAAATATGCACGATTCTCGACAAGCCTTCCGGCCGCCGGGTCGAAGTCCATGTCGATTACAAAGGCATCGAGATTCCCGACGAGTTCGTCGTCGGATATGGCCTCGACTATGCCGGCAAATACCGCAATTTGCCGGAAGTATGCGCGCTCGACGCGAGCGTGCTGGCGAAGTAGGGAAG
This sequence comes from Paenibacillus sp. sgz302190, assembly GCF_059820445.1. Classification (NCBI taxonomy): domain Bacteria; kingdom Bacillati; phylum Bacillota; class Bacilli; order Caryophanales; family Paenibacillaceae; genus Paenibacillus; species Paenibacillus sp. sgz302190. The sequence continues at coordinate 88,218 of NZ_JBZYAO010000012.1, read as the reverse complement.
CGGCGCGGGGCGCTCGGGAGGGCCGCGCGAGGGGAGAGGCGCTCGTCGTGGCTCTGCACGACGAGCGGTAAGACCTCGCGTGCGTGGGGCGAGAGACCGCCTCTTTCCCGGAGCGCGTTGCGGCGCTGTACGGCAGGTGGCCATACCCCATGCGTGAGGCACCTCTCCCCCAACGCACGTCGTGGCTCTCCACGACGGGGGCGCCATACCCCATGCGTGGGATGCGAGGCCGGGGCAGCCGGCCGGTCGTGATTTGATTTTATCCAAAATATGATGGGGTGGATTCGATGATGGTAAATGAGAGTATGACAGCGAGCGCCGAAGTTCAGCTTCCACGGGATTGCACGTTTACACCTCAAGATTGGCAAGTGCTGTCCAAATATTGGTATCCGGTAGCCGCAGTCAGCGAAGTGGGGGATAAGCCGCTTGCTGTCAAGCTTTTGGATGTGAAGCTCGTGTGCTACCGCAGCAACGGCAAAATCGTGATTGCCCGGGACCTCTGCTTTCATCGCGGCGCCCCGTTGAGCATGGGTTGGGTGGAGAACGGGGAAATCGTCTGCCCCTATCATGGCTTCCGTTACAATTGCGAAGGCAAATGTACAGCGGTTCCGGCGCATCCGGACGCTAAAATTTCACCGAAATTGAAATTGATCGTATACCCGGCCGTTGAACGATACGGCTTGGTATGGACCTCGCTTGCTTCAACGGAAGAACAGCTTCCATCGTTTCCCGGATGGGACGATCCGGATTATATGAACGTGCTGCCGCCGAGTTTCGACATTGCGGGATCGGCAGGGCGGCAGATGGAAGGCTTTCTGGATGTGTCGCATTTCGCCTTTGTGCATACCGAAACATTTGGCGACCGCAACAACACCGAAGTTCCCCAATACAAAGTAACGCGTGAAGGCAACCAACTGTTGGCCGAGTATTGGAGCACCGTCAGCAATTACGGAAGAGGCCAGGAAAATCCGGCGCCGGACGGATTCATGTGGCTCCGCGAATTCCGCGTATTCCCTCCGTTTGCGGCTTCGCTCACCGTATATTTCCCGAATGACGGCAAGCTGATGATCTTGAACTGCGCATCGCCGGTTTCGGCGCGCTATACGAGATTGTTTTGCCCGATATCGCGAAATTTCGATAAAAACGCGCCCGTCGAGGACACCATCAAGTTTAACCTGCAGGTGTTCCAAGAGGACCGGGATATGGTCGAAGCGCAGACGCCGGAAGATCTGCCACTTGATTTGCAAGCCGAAGCGCATATTCCGGCGGACCGCACCTCCATCGCGTACCGCCAGCTTCTTACCGAGTTGGGGCTCGGCAAAACCTACACGTCATAGAAGGCAAAACACGGCCCGACATGCTGTAGATGTGCGATTGACCGAGAAAGTCACGATACTTGGCCAGGCAGCCAGAGGAGGCGCTACAAAAACCTGCGAAAGTGCAGGCTTTTTCCGTAAAAGGGGCCCGTTTTGGCGAAAAGCCTGCGAAAGTGCAGGAATTTCTGGTGAAAATGAGCTTGGGCCCGTGTGTTCGATGAAATTCCTGCACATTTGCAGGAATTTCTCGTTGCAGGGGTAAGTACCCGCAAAAACCTGCACATTTGCAGGAATTTCTCACTGCTGGGGTAAACACGCGCAAAAACCTGCACATTATACGAAAATAGACGCAGTAGGCCTGAATTATTTCATTCCGTGGGGCTACGTCCACGGCGTCATGGGGGTTTTTGCAGGGATTTCTCGTTACAGGGGTAAGCACGTGCAAAAACCTGCACTTTATACGAAAATAGAACGCAGTGTGCCTGATTATTTTCATTCCGTGGGGCTACGTCCACGGCGTCATGGGGGTTTTTGCAGGAATTTCTCGCTGCTGGCGTAAGCACGAGTGAAAACCTGCACTTTATACGAAAATAGAACGCAGTGTGCCTGATTATTTTCATTCTGTGGAGTGACGTCCACGGCGTCATGGGGGTTTTTACAGGTTTTCACCGCGTTGCCGAGTAGATGTGCTTGCGAGTAGCGGGCGAGTCTTTCAACAGCCTGCGATGGCGAGCGATGGTGCAGGAATGTTTTGTGACTTGTATGTTTTGCAGGAATTGTGCACGCTGCCGGCTTCAGCGATGGGCTAGCGAGTTTGCGACAGGTCTCAGAAATGCTCCGAAAGGAGCATTTTTTTACCACATAAGAATGTTTAAGTTCTTTACAGCGCTAAAGCGCGTAAAACAGCATTCTTATTGGCGAATAAACCTACCTCTGAACGCGGTCGCTCATCTTCGAAAAGACCTCGATAGAGGTTTATCTCACTGTTTAGGAAATTATGATTTTAGTTGCTTGTGGATAAAGTGTGCATAAAGTTGGGGGTAAGTGCTTTGTCAGCCGTCGGGGTGATTTTGTTCTTTCAAGGTCAGGATTTCCACGTATGGAACCAAGTCGGACCGGGGAACCTATAGCGAGTGGTGCATGAGCAAATTTTGGTGGAATCAGTTTCTTCAATCGGGGGAATTTGCCGGGGGAACTTGCGGCGAGCGTTCTTCATTATTTTGTCTGCCAGATGGTCGGGGTAGTGTTTTTTGTCTGTCCGATGGTCGAGGTATCGTTTATGAGGCATTCCGGCAGCCGCCCCCCCCAAAAAAAAATTATCCCCGCTAACAAGGTGCACGCTGACGCGTGTTTTTTTTTGTTGTATCGGTGCGATGCGGGAAGCGTATCGTTCACCCAAAAAAAACGGACATGCGCCAAAAAAATGTGTACATTTTGTATGTCTGTACACCCTATATATAATAGCCTTATAGGATTTGTATTGTTCAGCGACCTGTTTCGTCTCTTCAGGCCGCTGATTGGCGTTGCGGAACGCCGCACAAAACGAAAGCGACGACAGGGGGGTCAGCATGAAATCTTGGATGCGTTTACTTCGCAGCAAATTACGTTTCCAAAAGCTTAGAAGCCGCTTTCTCGCGGCGATGATTGTCGTATCTTTGCCCCCGCTGTTCATACTGGGGTACATTTCCTTCAATATCGCCAAAAGCACGCTCATGGAGACGAACGCGCAGACGAATGAGGATCACTTGGAAACGTCCAGCGAAGTGGCCGATTTGCTGCTGCGGAATATTGTCAATCTGCACCGGTCGATCGTGATGAACGACGAAATGCGGGGCGTGCTGAGCAGCAGCAACACCGGCAGCGGCACGCAGCCGATCTTCGGGCAAGGCAGCTCGCTGGAATGGACGCCCAGCAGGCTTCAGAAGCTGGTCAATAGCAATCTTTCCGACACCAAATTCGTGAATTCCGTCTGTGTATTCAATCTCGATTTCCGGACGTTTTGCACCGGGCGGTCCGATGATGCCGGCATTTATGAGAAACCGAACAAGCAGGCGCTGATCCAACAAACGGAGTGGTATCGAAACGCTTTTAACGCCCAGGGGAGGGTCGTCTTTTTCGGCTATGACGTGCTGGGGGAGTCGAAGGATTCGTTTTCTACGGTAAAACTGTTCCGGGATGCTTCCGATCCGAACGGCGAGCCGATCGGTCTGCTCGTCGTCAACGTATCGAAATCGATATTCAACAACATATTTAATGCAAGCAACGATTACGGCGGCTTTATGGCGCTCGAACCCGATCAGGGAAAGACCAACATCGTATTTAATAACGGCATGCCGGATTTGCCGTCTTCCCGGGAAGGGGACCTTGGCGCCGTGCTTAGCGAACTGCGGGACAACGGATTTTTGATCAGCCAATATCAGAATCAGACGACGGGCTGGACCTTTGTCCACTTGATTAAAATTCAGGAGCTGCTGAAAAAATCGAATAGAATCGCCATGGTCACAACCTCCATCGCGGTTTCGATGGGATTCGTCGCGCTTATCGTATCTATTTTTATTTCCGGCACCATTACCCGGCCGCTCCTGCAGATCAAAAAAATGATGGTCGAGTGGACAAAAGGAACCCGCGATTTTACGGAGACGTTCGAACAGGATGAAGTCGGAACGATCGGCGAGACGTTCAAGCGGCTGGCTTCGGAAAACAAGGATTTGAACGAGCGGCTGACCCTCTCCGAGCTCAAAGAGCGCGAAGCCGAATTAAGGGCGCTGCAGGCGCAGATCAAGCCTCATTTTTTGTATAACACGCTGGATTCGATCTACTGGATGGCTACACTGCAAAAAAACAACGATATCGCCCAAATGGCGGTCTCTTTATCGGAAAGCTTCAAGCTGAGCTTGAATAAAGGGAAAGATATGATATCGGTGTTCAAGGAATTGAAGCACATTGAGCATTATATGACGATACAAAATATCCGGTATGACAACCGATTTCAATATGTGGAAGAAGTGGAGCCCTCCATCATGGGGATGGAGATTATGAAGCTGCTGCTGCAGCCGCTTGTCGAGAATGCGATTTATCACGGCCTGGAGCCCAAAGTCGGGGACGGCACGATTCGTCTGACCGGCAGGAGGGAGGATGGAGTTCTTATTTTTACGGTCGAGGATAACGGGGTCGGCATTGAAGATATGAAACGGACGGAGCAGGGGTACGGCTTGCGGAATGTGCGGGAACGGCTGCTTTTGTATTACGGAGCGAGCAGTTCCATGACGATTTCGAGCCGGGTGAATCAAGGGACGAAGATCGAAATTCGCTTTAACCCAATTATGGAAAAGAGGGATGACTGATGCTGAAAGCAGCTGTATTTGATGATGAATATATCGTGCTCAAAGGCCTCCGGGAAATGATCGATTGGGCGGGCTTCGGCATCGAACTGGCCGGTACCGCAAGCGACGGTTTGTCCGCGCTGTCTCTTTTTCGCAGCGAGCGGCCGGATATGATATTTACTGACATTCGGATGCCGGGCATGGACGGGCTGCAGCTGATCGAGGAGGTCATGCGGGAAGCACCGGAGACGTATTGTGTCGTGTTCAGCGGATTCAACGAGTTTGAATATGTGAAAAGGGCTATCAACCTGGACGTTGTCGATTATTTGGAGAAGCCGATTACGATCCAGAGCGTGGAAAAAGCTATCCGCAAAGTGCTTGACCGTATTGGCCGGCAAAAGGAGATCCGGGAATTAAAGCGGGCGTCGCAAAATAACAGGCGGGAGCTGCTCGAAAAGGCGACGCTCGATCTGCTGCTGATCGGGGCGGAAGCCGAGGCGAAGTGGCGGGAGAGCTTCGGGCCGGACGCGCAGCGGGTGCAGGCCGTAACCGTCATCGCCGCTGCGGCGGACGAGCTCGCGCCTCCGGAGGGCGCTGCGTACGATGCGGTCGCCGTCAGGCACGGGCAGGAGCGGATGATCGTTTTTTTTCATTACGACGTTCCGGCGCAGGAGTTCTGGGAGCATGCGATAGGCGAATTCGAGCATGCCGAAATGCCGGTCGGCAGCGGCGGGACGAAGCTGCGCGTTTCGGAAGCGTCCCTCAGCTGCAAAGAGGCGCTTCGCGCGCTGAGAACGGCGCGTTTTTTGGGCGAGAAGGGGATGATACGCTTTGAGGATTTGGGCGACCTTGCGGATGTGCCCGAAGGGGTGACGGAGCGGGAAGAAGCGATCATTCTGAGTCTGCGCTCTGGCAACAAAGCGGTGCTGCTTGAGCAGATCGACAGCTTTATTCAATGGCTGCAAAGCGGGAAGTTCGATCCGGAAGTGACGGAGCATGAGATGCTCAAGCTGATTTATTTGCTGCTGGAGGAAGCGAAAAAAAGCGCCGGAGACAAGTCTTTCCGGCTGCATGACAGCATGCCGCATGTCGAGTTCGGCGAAATGGCCGCGAAAGGGCGGGTCGCTGAATGGTTCCGCAGCCAGATCGAGCGGATCGCCGACGTCACGATCGATGCCCGTGGCGATTCGCGACATGCCGCCGTCGTCCGGGCGTGCCATTTTATCCGGCAGAACTGCACCCGTGATTTGACCCTGCAGGAAGTGTCCGAGCACGTAGGTATGAACCAGACGTATTTCAGCGTGCTGTTCAAAGAGGAGATGGGCGAGTCGTACATCAAATATGTGACCCGGTACCGGATGGAGCTGGCCAAATCGCTGCTTGGCAAAGGCTTGAAGGTGAACGAAGTCAGCGAGAAGGTAGGCTATCATACGTATAGACATTTTTCCGAGGTGTTTAAAAAGTATACAGGGGTAGCGCCGGGGCAATATAAAGAGCAGCATGTACATTATATGGATATACGTGCACATTCAGAAATAGATGCGGTGCAATCAGAAAAAAACGGACATGAAACAAAAAAATGAAGCACTGCCGCACCCCATGAGCCGGTATTACAATAAAACTGCAGGGGGATCGAACTCTGTACAACAAGTCAACATCATAAGGGGGCTTAACCGATGAATAAAAAGGGAACAAAACTTGTCGCGTCATTGTCAACCGCGGTGCTGCTTTCCGGCGCGCTCGCAGGCTGCGGCGGCGCATCGCAGCAAGCCGGAGATAAAAGCGGACAACCGGCGGCTCAAACCGACGCTTCGGGGAAAAAAGTGACGATTTCGCTGCTTGTAGACAATTCGCAGGATGCCGTCAATACCTCCAACGCGGTTGTCGCGGCATTTGAAAAGAAATATCCGAATATTCATGTTGAAACGGAAACCCGTCCGGGCGGCGGCGAAGGCGACAATATCGTAAAAACCCGTCTTGCTACGGGGGATATGTCCGACGTTTTCTGGTATAATGCCGGTTCTCTTATGCAAGCGCTTAATCCGGAGCAAAACTTGCTGGATCTGACTAACGAGCCGTTCATGGCGAATGTGATCGATTCCTTCAAGCCTACGGTTACTTTTAAAGGCAAAATCTACGGGGCCCCGCAAGGCTCGACATCGGGCGGCGGCTGGTTTTACAACAAAAAGATTTATGCGGATCTGGGTCTTTCCGTTCCGAAAACGTGGGATGAACTGATGGCCAATAACGAGAAGATCAAAGCGGCCGGCATTACGCCTGTCATCGGCTCCTACAAGGATGATTGGACCTCTCAGATCGTCGTGCTCGCGGACTATTACAATGTGCAAGCTAAAAATCCGAAATTCGCGGACGATTACACGGCCAACAAAGCCAAATACTCGACCGATCCGGCCGCTCTGAGAAGCTTTGAGAAGCTGGAGGAACTTGCGAAGAAAGGGTATATGAATAAAGACTTTTTGGCCACGAATTATGATGCCGGTTTGAAAATGCTGGCGGAAGGCAAGGGCGCGCAATATCCGATGCTTTCCTTTGCGATTCCTACTTTGGAACAGAATTATCCGGACAAAATGAAGGATATCGGCTTCTTCGCACAGCCCGGGGACAGCGCGGATCAAAACGGTTTGACCCTTTGGATGCCGAATGGAGCTTATATTTACAAGAAGAGCCAGCACATCGAAGAAGCCAAAAAATTCCTCAACTTCACCGCATCTTTAGAAGGCATCGCCGCGACGCTTTCGGTTTCCAAGCCTACGGGACCGTATGCGATCAAGGACGCCAAGCTTCCTGACAATGTATCGCAAGCGGTTAAGGATATGTTCCCGTATTTCAATTCCGGCAAAACGGCTCCGGCGCTGGAGTATGTATCTCCTGTCAAAGGCTCCAGCATGCCGCAAATTACGACGGAAGTCGGCGCAGGCATCAAGACGGGCAAACAAGGTGCGGAGGCATACGACAAAGATGTAGAAAAACAAGCGAAGCAGCTTGGTCTTCAAGGATGGTAGTCGCTAACGGATAGAATCTGAGGGGAGCCCGTCCTCATGCAAATTAGATGCAGGACCGGCTCCCCTTCTTTAAGATACAGGGGTGAACTCGATGACCAAGATTTTCAAACGCACGTATTCATACGCTTTTCTGATCCCGGCGGCGGTTGTTTACCTGGTGATCTTCCTGCTGCCGACCGTCATGTCCTTTTTCTTCAGCTTGACCAGGTGGAATTTGGCGGATTGGGAATTTATCGGTTTGGACAATTTCAAAATGTTTTTCCAGGAAGCATCGCTCGTTATCGGCTTCAAAAATACATTCATTTACGCGGTCGTCACTTGCGTCCTGAAAGTGGTTTTGGGACTTTTGCTGGGCGTATTTCTAACTTCAAAAATAAGAACCAAAGGTTACCTGAGGTCTGTCATATTTTTCCCGACTTTGCTTAGCGCCATTGCGGTCGGCATTACTTTCAGCATGATGATGCATCCTACTCAAGGCTTGATCAATACTTCGCTAGCCGTGCTCGGCATCACCGGGCCGGATTGGTTGGGCGATACCCGCATCGCGCTGTTGTCCGTAGCGCTTGTGGACGTCTGGAAAGGCGTCGGCTTCGCCACCGTCATTTACATTGCCGGAATCATGTCGATTCCTCAAGACTATTATGAAGCGCTGGAAATCGACGGCGGCGGCTCGTTCCGCAAGTTCTGGAACATCATCCTTCCGCTCAGCCGCCCGGCGACGAACTCGGTCATCATTTTGGCGTTTATCGGCGGATTGCGCTCCTTTGACCTCGTATGGGCGATGACCAAAGGGGGACCGGGCTTTACGACCGACCTCATCGCTTCGATCATTTACAAGCAGTACCAAGGCGGCTACTACGGTCTGGCGACGGCAGGCAACGTCATTCTGTTTATTTTCGTCACGGCATTGGCTTTCCCGCTGTATACGTACTTGAATAGAAAAGAGGTTGACCTATGAGCAAAGGAATAAGAAGGTTCAGTGTGGAGGCCGTTGCCGTTCTTCTGACGGTTGTCGTTTTCTGGATCCCTTTTTATTTCGTTATCGTCAATGCGATAAAGGATAAGCAGGAATCTTCGCTCTTGAACTTGGCGTGGCCGACGACGATTCATTTTTGGGACAATTTAAAACAAGTGATCGCTGCGCGGGATTATATGCTGATAAGGGCGTTCTACAACAGCACGCTGCTCACGGTCGTATCGATCGTCGTGCTCGTTATCGTCTGCGCCATGGCCGGATACGTTATGCAGCGCAGGCAGGATAGGGCTACGCCGTGGCTGAACTTTCTCGTCCTTTCGGGACTGATCATTCCGCCCGCCATCGTGCCTACGATCTGGGTGCTGAACGGTCTCGGACTGTTTAAAACGATGCCAGGACTTGTCCTGGTCGAGGTTGCGCTCGGCTTCCCGTTCGGCGTCCTGCTCTACAAAGGCTTTATGTCCGCGATTCCGCGAGAGATCGACGAGGCGGCGGTCGTTGACGGGTGCAGCGGCTTCAAGCTGTTTTACCGGATCATCCTCCCTTTGCTTCAACCTGTTACCGCAACGATTATCGTCACTTCTTCGGTCGGCATCTTCAACGACTTTACGAATCCGCTGTACTTTTTCCCGGGAGCGAAAAACGCTACGGTGCAGCTTACGCTTTACAATTTCCAAAGCCAGTACGTCACGCAGTGGAACTTGCTGTTTATGAATATTTTGCTCATTACTTTGCCGCCGCTGATTTTGTTCATCTTTTTCAACAAAAAGATTGTGGCCGGCATGACCGCAGGCGCAGTCAAAGGTTAATTAATAGCGCTAATATTTATGCTGTTAATCATAAGGCCAAAGAAGAGGAGAGATTTTATGGGGAAATTGACAGTTGAAGCGCTAAAATGCGAATACCGCACGAATCCGCTTGGCATTGGAGTCGCGAGCCCGCGGTTTAGCTGGCAGCTTCAATCGGACCGCCGCAGCACGATGCAGCGCGGATATCGGATTGTCGTAGCCGGCATGGACGGCGATTTTGGCGCGCCGCTGTGGGATTCGGGCTTCGTCGAATCGGAGCAGTCGATCCAAATTCCGTACGCGGGACCCGGGCTGAAATCGCGCATGCGCTACTCGTATCGGGTAAAAGTATGGGACCGCTTCGACCGCGAATCCGAATGGAGTGAAACCGCCTGGTGGGAAATGGGGCTTCTCGATCAAAGCGAATGGCATGCGCAATGGATTACGCCGCATGCGGATGAGATCGATCCTGACGCCGAGCCGGCTTTTCTTCTCCGCAGACGGTTCGAGGCGAAAGAAGGGCTTGTGTCCGCCCGCATTTATGCGACAGCGGCAGGGGTTTACGAACTGTATATGAATGGCCGGCGTGTGTCCGACGAGGTGCTTGCCCCGGGCTGGACCAGCTACCACAACCGGCTGCAGTACCAGTCGTACGACGTGACGGAGCTGCTGCTTGAGGGCGGCAACGGAATCGGCATCATGCTTGGGGACGGCTGGTACAAGAGCGGTATGGGCTTTGAAAATAAAAACTACAAGTACGGCGACCGCCGGGCGGCGCTGCTGCAGCTTCATCTTCAATACAAGGACGGAACGGAAACGGTCATTGCCACGGATTCGTCATGGAAGGCTTCTACAGGCGCGATTTTGTATTCGACGATCTACCACGGAGAAACCTACGATGCGCGATTGGAGCAAGAAGGCTGGAGCGGCGCGGAGCTGAGCGAAGGGCAGTGGAAGTCCGTGCAGATTTGCGAAGGTTTGCCGCTAAGCGTCCTGGTCGCTCAAGAGAACGATCCGACGCGGGTAACCGAAATCTTGCGCCCCGTTTCTTACTTTGTAACGCCTGCCGGCGATCATGTGCTGGATATGGGGCAAAATATGGTGGGCCGGGTTCGGTTTACAGTGAACGCTCCGGCCGGAACCCGCATTCAGCTGCGGCATGCGGAAGTGCTGGACAAAGACGGCAACATCTATTTCGGCAACCTTCGTCCGGCGAAGCAGACCGTTGAGTATGTCGCAAAAGGCAGCGGCGAGGAAAGCTATGCTCCTTATTTCACGTTCATGGGCTTCCGTTACGTGAAAGTGGAGGGCTTCCCGGGCCAGGAGAACGGACTGCCGCTGGATGCTTTTACGGGCGAAGTGATTCATACGGACATGGAGCCGACCGGCGAGTTCGAATGCTCCGACGAGCGGGTGAACCGGCTGCAAAGCAACATCAAGTGGGGGCAGAGAGGCAACTTCCTGGATGTGCCGACCGATTGCCCGCAGCGCGACGAGCGGCTGGGCTGGACCGGGGACGCACAGGTATTTATCAGCACGGCGCTGTTTAACTTCCAGGGCGGGCCGTTTTTTACCAAATGGCTGCACGATCTGAAGGCGGAGCAGCTGCCGAACGGCGGAGTTCCTTTCGTCATTCCGGACGTGGCGGGCGGCGCGAATTCGGCTGCATGGGGCGACGCCGCGGTCATTTGCCCGTGGACCGTTTACCAATACTACGGGGATACGCGTCTGTTAGCCGAGCAGTACGAAAGCATGAAAGCCTGGGTCGAGTACATTCGTGCTCAAGGCGAAAACGAATATTTATGGAACACGGGGTTCCATTTCGGCGATTGGCTCGGTCTTGACGCCAAGGAGAACAGTTACATCGGAGCGACTCCGACGGCTTTGATCGCGACCGCTTACTACGCGTATTCGACGCGTCTCCTCCGCGATGCCGCACTCGCTCTCGGCAAAGAGGACGATGCCCGGCTGTACGGCGAGCTTTACGGGAAGGTCGTGCAAGCGTTCCGGGAAGAGTTCGTCACGAAAACCGGCAGGGTCGCCGCTCCTACGCAAACGGCTCATGTGCTTGCGCTTGTTTTTGATTTGGTCGACGATAGCGTTCGAGCGAGAGTCGCGCATGATTTGAACGAGCTGCTCGTGGACAACGAGTACCACTTAACGACAGGTTTCGTAGGGACGCCATACCTGTGCTTCGCGCTTTCGAATAACGGCTACCACCGTACGGCCGTGAAGCTGCTGCTGCAGGAAAGCTATCCGGGCTGGCTGTACTCCGTCTCCAAAGGCGCGACGACGATCTGGGAGCATTGGGACAGCATCAAGCCGGACGGTTCGTTCTGGAGCGATGACATGAACTCTTTCAACCATTATTCCTACGGCGCCATCGGCGACTGGATGTACCGCAAAGTAGCCGGCTTGGACATGGATGCCGCGGTGCCGGCGTTCAAACGGATGCATATCGAGCCTTTGTTCGGCCTGAACAAGCTCGCTTACGCTTCAGCCGCCCATCGATCGATGTACGGCCGGGTTGAATCCGGGTGGCGGGTCGACGGCGACCGGATTGAAGTGAACGTGCGGATTCCGGCGAACACGACCGCTGAGGTTGTGCTTAGGGGCGCGACGATCGGCGGCCTGAAAGAAAGCGGTGTGGAACTGGGCTCGGCCGAAGGCATCCAACTGATCGGTGAGAGCGAGCAGGGAGTGCGGCTGATGATCGGTTCGGGAGCGTACTCCTTCACCTACACGAATGCGAATTTGTTCCGCGTCATCTACACGGTGAACACGAGAATCGACGACGTGCTGAGCGATCCGGCGGCGACCGAAGTGCTGAAAAAGCACTTGCCGGATCTTTTCGGTGGCGGCGCCTTCCATATCGTGAAAAAGTCCACTTTCAAGCAGTTGGCGGAGCTGCCGTTCGTGAGCCTGCCGGGCGAAAAGCTGTCCGCGCTGCTCGAAGAGCTCTCCGGCTTGTAAGAACTGCCCCGCAGGTGCTGATGCCGCTTGCAGGCACCAAAGCCGCCCTGCAAGCGCTGATGCCACCCCGCAAGCACCAAAACCCACTCCACAAACGCTGATGCCGCTTGTGGGGTGGGTTTGGCTTTCTTCAGGGGGGAGCGGGTGCGTCGTCGTTCCGTTCCTGCGAGATGCCGTGCTGGAACACTGCTTGCTAAGGCATCGTCGGCATCGCGCGCTGAAAGCCTGCAAAAGTGCATCTTTTTGCAGCCAACTGTGCTAGTTTCGAAGAATTCCTGCAAATCTGCAGGTTTTTACGCCCGAACTCAAGCACAGGCCCATCATTTCGGAAAATTCCTGCACAATTGCAGGCTTTTCCTCGAAACGAGCCGGTTTCCTCGAAAAAGCCTGTATTTTTGCAGTTTTTCTGGCCCTGAAGCTGTTGATCAAACCGAATCAGCCGATTACGGGTGGGCGAAATCATCCCTCGACTGACAAAACTAGCCACTTGTTACCGGACAATACGCTCATCTTATCTCCAGCCGCTGAAAAGTTGTACCCAAAAACCTGCCTATCAGCACTCCCCAGCCTTCCCGCACCCTCCGACATCCCTCACACCCCCCTTGGTGCTGTAACGATGGGTTGTGACCGCCATGCATCGTGTACAAGCGAGAGGAGAGAGTGCCTCGGGTCGTTGAAGTGGGCTTTGGATCGATGTTGTAACGATGTGGCTGACCGACCGCCGTCATGCAGCAGCACCACCGCGCGCAAGGAGCTGAGCGTAGTGCGACCATGCATCGTGCACAGCTGGAGGAGAGAGTGCCTCGGGTCGTTGAAGGAGGCTTGGATCGATGTTGTAACGATGTGGCCGACCGACCGCCGTTATGCAGCAGCACCACCGCGCGCTGGGAGCTGAGCGCAGTGCGACCATGCATCGTACAGCGCTCCCGGCCAAGCTGCTACAACACGAAAAAGACGCCCCCCATCCACTGGTACAGCGGGTGCCGGAGGCGTCTTTTCTAGCATTACTTCGCAGCGGCTGGTTCGGCCACTGCTTTGTATTTGGAGGAAACGTAAGTCACGGCCTGCGGCTCGGTAATTACGGTTAAGTTCATCGAATCCGGCTGCGGGTCCTGCAGCGTATACGTGATGACGGCTTGGCCGTCCTGCTCGAACCGGATGCCGGTAATTGTTATCCCATAGCCCGTGCTGGGCTTGGAACCGCGGGACAGCGTCACTTTGTTGATGTCGTCGTTGATTTTTTCGACAGCCACCGAAACGTTCTCGGCCTGTGCCGGTTTTTGCGTGTGGGCGGCTGCGACCTTAGCCGCGTTGTAAACCCAAGTCGCCGCTTCCCCGCGGGTAAGCTCGCCTTTCGGATTCAGCTTGCCGTCCTTGTCGAGCGAAGTGATTTTATACAAAAGCATGCGCTGCAGCGCGCCTTGATACTCAGTCGTAATTTGATCGGCATCCTTGATCTCGACATACATTTTCACCAGCGGGAACTTCCCGTCTTTCTCCAGGGCGTGAACCAGCAAGTTCCCGAACTGTTCCCGTGTAATGATGGCGTTCGGATTCACATCCTTGGGAATCTCCAGGCCGTTGTAATGAGCGATGATGAACGCGTCCGCATACCAGGCATTGTTTGGAATGTTGGTGTAAGTATCCGATGCCTCCGGCTTTTTGACAAATTTGATCGTGTCTAAGTTTAAATTCAAGCCTTTTACGATCATTTGCACGCTTTGTGCATAGCTGATCTTGCCTTTGGGCATGAAGTGCTCGCTATCGATTCCGCTGACGACGCCGCGGCTTTGCAGCGCCGATACAGCTTCCGCTTGTCCGCTTTCGACATCCGAAAAAGCGAATGCCGTACTAAATGTCAGACTGCCGACCATTAAAGACGTTAAGGTTAATGCGATTAATTTTTTCAATGTTATTTCGCTCCTTATTATTCATGATTTATGTTGTTGTCCTCTAGAGTTAACCTTAAAACGGAAATGGCGTGGAAAAAGTTGCAGGGCTTTCGGAAAATTCGTCAATTTTCCGGATGCGCCGTTTTATCGATGGGTTGGGAAAATAAAAACAAAAGCCATAAGACAGCTAGTATTAGTTGTCTTATGGCTTTCTATGTATGGGCGCGGGCGCCGGGTAGCGGACGACAGGCCATTTTTCTTTGCGCAGAGCGTTCATCAACGCCGGTTCCGCATCCAGATTATTTTGCACGAGCTCGTAAGGGGTCAGGGCCATCCATTGGTTGAGCGATATGTCGGCGAAGCGGTTGCTTTTGAACATTTCCAGAAACCACAGGTTTTGGTTCCCGGTGTTTTGGATGTAATGTCCGAAAGCGAAGGGTACGTACCCTACGTCCCCCGCCCGGTAGTTGAACGTGCGGGCTGTGCCTTCAGCCGCAAAAACAGTCATGCGCCCCGTGCCCGAAAGGTAATACTGCCATTCGTCGTTGTTAGGGTGCCAGTGCATTTCGCGCATTCCGCCGGGCTTGATTTCCACCAAAGCGGCGGCTATCGCGGTCGCAATAGGAAAGTTGGTGGAGTCGGCGATGCGCACCGTTCCCCCTGGCGTTACCAGCGGCTTTTGCGCGAGCAGCCGGTATGTGAAACTTTTGGGCACCGTACCGTACGGGTCGGCAACTTGCCGACTTTCGAGAGAACCGGGCACCCGGGCTTGAAAAATATATTTCTGTCCGTTCGGAACATGGGCAAAGACGCTCTCGGGTACGCCGAAATTCGCCGACAGCACATCTTTCGGCGTATGAGCGAACCAGTCGGAGATCGAGAAAGTGTCGATATCGGAGAAATTGCCGTCATCGAAGACGAGCAGAAACTCGCAGCCTTCCGCCAGCCCTTGAATCGAGTGCGGGATGCCGGGAGGAAAATACCACAGATCGCCCACGCCGACATCGGCGATAAAGTTCCGCCCATCCTGATCGACCGCAGTGATGCGCGCCCTCCCCAGCGTCACAATGGCCCATTCGGCCTGCTTGTGCCAGTGCAGCTCCCTGACGCCGCCCGGCGTCAGCCGCATGTTCACCCCGGCCAGCGTGGTAGCGATGGGGAGTTCCCTTGCGGTCACTTCCCGCGACCACCCGCCGTAATTCAGCTGCATATGAGTATCGGAAAAAGAAAACTTCATGTTGGGAATCGTTCCGGCATCCGTCGCCGGCGGGACCAGCATGTCGGGGTTTTCCAAATCCCGCATAACGTCCCGTGGGCCGAAATCCGTCGCCCCGGCGCCATCGCTTCTGATGGGCTGCGGGATATTGACATACGCCGGCCGCCCCGATAAAGGCCTGCCACCCATTCAAACGTCCTCCTTTCGCCGGACCGCCGTTTCTGTTTAGCATGCGGTCGGCTGTCATTTTACAAATTTATGATGCGTTTTTCGTACATATGCCAGCCGTCAAACGCCTTGCTTGTGCTCCAAACCAAACGCGCATTCGCCCGCTTTCATAAGCTAGGGTATGCGTGTATAATGGGCAGAAGAAAAATGAGTATACTTAGCCAAAGGATTTGAATGATGGATACGAATGTAACGGTTATCGGCACTATTCTTATGGATTGCAAAGGATTTTCATCAGACGCTTACCGGCACAACGGGCGGAATCTGGGGGCTGTTCGTTTCGTACACGGCGGGGTCGGAAGAAATGTAGCGGAAAATCTGGCCCGGCTCGGCGTCCGGGTATCGATGATGTCTACCGTGAATGCCGACGGCAACGGCAGGGCCGTGGTGGAGCATCTGCGGGATTGCGGAGTTCGGACGGAGTACATTAAGCCCATTCCGGAGAAAGGGATGGGTTTTTGGCTTGCGATTTTGGACGAAAACGGCAACTTGGTCGGTTCTATTTCGGACATGCCGGAGCTTGGGGCGTTAGAGCGGATGGTAGAAGAGAAGGGCGAGCAAATTTTGTCCGAGTCAAGCCATGTGGTGCTTGTCCTTGATTTGAACGAGCAGTTGACCAAACGAATTCTCCGTCAGGCGCAAAAGCTGAACAAAAACGTTTACGGGCTGCCCAGCAACTTTAGCGTGATCGCTTCTCATCCCGAGGTGTTGGAAGGGTTGGAGTGCTTCATCTGCAATGAGTTCGAAGCGGCGCGGTTGTTCGGCAGCCCGTCTCTGGCCGAATTGAGCAGGGAGGCCCAGACGCAAATGCTGCGGCAATTCATGACGTCCCGTTCCATCAAGCAGATGGTCGTAACTCTTGGAGCAAGCGGGGCAATCTATCACGATGCCCGAACCGGCGAATCCGGGTTCCAGCCTGTCCGGCCGGTCAAACTGGTCGATACGAGCGGCGCCGGAGACGCCTTTTTCTCGGGGACGGTTATGGCCCTGGCAAACGGTAAAGACCTCGGAACCGCGGTCGCGGCAGGCACCCGGATTGCAGGCTGGACGATAGAATCGTCGGAGAGCTGCTGCCGCTCACTGAGCGCGCAAGCGGAACAGGATGCTTTTATCCGCACGATGTTGGGAAATGCCGGGAACGACGCGGAGTAAGAGGGAAGTTTGTGAATAGCGCGCAAAGCCTTTAATCGCCCATATTTTTCGGCAGGTCTGCGTTCCTTTTGAAGCCCTGGTTTGCTATACGGACAACACGAAACTTATCGACGATGATTGCTGCCTTAAGCAATACAGCCCGCACAGCTTCTTTATAAGTAAGCCATAGTTACGAAAAGCCGATGATCAGGTAATATGTGAGGTTTCTCTCCAGTTCCTAGGATAAACCTCAATTACCTCTTTTGGCGTGCCCTTTTTCAATCTAAACGAGTGTTTAATCGAAATACTTATTGCAAACGGAACGATGTTCCATATATAATTGGAACGTGGTTCCGTTTGTGTTTGTCTTTAGCACAACAAGGCGGGTTGGCCATAAATCGATGAAAAAAGGAGTTTACTATGAAAGATCATTCCATGAGCAATACAACCACGCCGGCTATAGATAAGGCCCTCAGCACGCCCGCTCCCGTCCTCTCGGTCAGTCCGGTAGTGCTGTCAACTCCCGGCCGAGCCGTGGACCTGGAGGTGCGAGTCTCCGCGCCCGTGACCGGGAGCGACCTGCCGGTCATCCTCCTCTCGCACGGTCAGGGCTACTCGAACAACCTCTCCTCACTGAACGGATACGCCCCCCTCGCCAACTTCTGGGCGGCGCACGGCTTCGTCGTGATCCAGCCCACCCATCTGAGCTCGAGGACGCTGAGCCTGGATACCGGCGACCCTGAGGCGCCTCTGTACTGGCGATCGCGGGCCGAGGATATGAAGCGCATCCTCGACCAGTTCGACGTGATCGAGGCCGCTGTCCCGCAGCTCCTCGGGCGCTTGGACCGAAGCAAGATCGCCGTAGCCGGGCACTCGATGGGTGGGCACACCGCGAGCCTGCTGCTGGGCGCCCGGCTCACCGATCCGCACGACGGAACGGAAGTGAACCTGGTCGAGCCCCGGATCAAGGCGGGTGTACTGCTTGCCGCGCCCGGCAGAGGCGGCGATGCCCTCAGCGAGTTCGCGGCCGAGAAGTATCCTTTCTTCTTGACCACGGACTTCTCCGAGATGACGACGCCTGCGCTCGTGGTCACCGGCGATAAAGACACGTCTACCCACCTGACGGTTCGTGGTCCGGCTTGGCACACCGATCCGTACTTCCTCTCCCCAGGCCCCAAGTCCCTGCTCACCCTGTTTGACGCAGAGCATGGGCTCGGCGGGGTCTCTGGATATGACGTCGCCGAGACCACGGACGAGAACCCCGAGCGAGTCGCTGTGGTCCAGCGGCTCACGTGGGCTTACCTTCGCAACGCGCTCGACCTCGACGATTCCAGTTGGCCGGCAGCTCGCGCGGCTCTGGAAGAGAGCGCCAGCCCGCTGGGGCGCATCGAGTCCAAGTAAGGGCCTGATGGGCACTTCGTTTCGAATAAATCCGAACGCATGTCGAACGGGTAGCTTCGTTAAGAAACAAACGATAGAGGCTTCCATTAGCTAAGAGAAAAGGGGAGCCATTTGCATGGCTTCCCCTATCGACTGTACATACCTTATTATGGCGGTAAGAACCTGAACCGTTCCTACTGCCAATTTGTTACTATGTAAAATCTGCACAATAATTGGAAGGAGCTCTCGATCTGTTGGCACGGTACGCGAGAGTTCCTTTTACTTATTGCATGGTCAAATTGCATTGGAGGTTCATCGGACAGACTTCTAGGAGGGCGTGTTTGCTGACGGGATCGCGCGGTAGCGCAACCCATCTACGAGCAGAGCAACCATTTGCCGCGCATGCACGGGATCGCCGTTGTGTACCACCGTACAAAGGCTCGCGACCGCCCGCAGCAAATCGTCTGGCTCAACGTCGGCACGCACCTTACCGGCAGCCGTCGCCGTTTCAAGTAAGGTTCTCAGCGCGGGATTTAGTCGCTTTTCGAAGTAGGAAGGCAAGGTCTCGTATGCAGGGTTGCCTGAATGCAGAGCCGCCGCGAGTCCTCGTTTAGCCGCTATGAAGTCCACGTATCGCTGCATCCACCGCGCCAGTGCCTCACCGGGTTCATGCTTGGCGGCCAAATCCTCCGCGGCATCTGCGCAAGCATCGACCTCGTGACGGAAGACGGCCTCGATAAGGTCCGAGCGCTGTGGAAAATGGCGGTAAACAGTGCCGACGCCGACGCCGGCCTTCTCCGCAATCTCCCGCACTGGAGCGTCCACTCCCGAGGTCGCGAACACCGTCATCGCGGACTGGAGCAAAGCATTGATGTTGCGCTGTGCGTCGGCGCGCACGCGTCGATCCGTGTGGTCGCGAGGTTCCAAGCCATCACTGGGGTTATCCGTTTTGTTATTCATCAAGTAGTCCCCCCCATAAATTTAATCCTCAATTTACATTTACGAATTCATCCATTACCGCATATGTGAATAATTATACTATTACCACCAACATGGCTCAACCGTGTATTCCGATTTTAAACCTTTGTGAAAGTGGATTGGTTTCAACCATTTTTTTCCTAGGAGCCATTTTTCATAAAGAAACCGGCAGCGCCGGTTTTTTTTGTTTTTACGAGAAATGCAGATGTAAAATAATAACACACATTAAATGGGTGATAAAATATTATTTAGTATGCAATAAATATTTTAATGTTGCGATTTATGTCGCGAAAAATATAATGATTATATGAGATGGCGCAGGTTGATCTCAAATATGATGTCGGATTTTTATTTGTGGGAGGTTTAACAATGTCGGTAGAAACAAAGGGAAGTCAAAGCGTCATTCTGCGTTTGGAAATTGAACGGGCCGTCTCCTTTTTTGAAGTTGTGTCTATGATGAATGAATGGGGCGCAGAGATTATTGCTGTGGATATGATCAGAACGCTGCAGGATTCCACTGTGCGAGATATAACGATCAATATTTCGGACGACTCCCGCCAAAACCAACTTGTACAAGCTCTCGAGGCGCATCCGGGTATCGAGGTGCTGCATGTTTCCGATCAGACCTTTTTGCTTCATCTAGGAGGCAAGATTGAAACTAAACTTAAAGTTCCGGTAAAAAACCGTGACGATTTGTCCCGGGTATACACGCCGGGCGTCGCCAAAGTCAGCATGGCGATCCACCACGATCCGTCGAAGGCGTACTCGCTGACGATTAAGCGCAACACGGTTGCGGTCATTTCCGACGGCACCGCCGTTCTCGGATTAGGCGATATCGGTCCGCTCGGCGCACTGCCGGTGATGGAAGGCAAGGCGATGCTGTTCAAGGAAATGGCCGATTTGGACTCTTTTCCGATATGTCTGGACACGAAAGATACCGAAGAAATCATTCAAATAATAAAAGCGATTGCCCCGGTTTTTGGCGGCATTAATTTGGAGGATATTTCCTCGCCGCGCTGTTTTGAAATCGAAGAAAGACTGAAGAAGGAACTGGATATTCCCGTATTCCACGATGATCAGCACGGCACGGCTGTCGTTTTGCTGGCGGGTTTGATCAACGCATTGAAAATCGTAGGAAAAAGCATGGAAGAGATCAAGGTCGTCTTCACCGGCGTCGGCGCCGCAGGGGTGGCCTGCACGAAAATTTTGCAGCGCGCCGGGGTGAAGCATATCATTGGCGTAGAACGGACAGGCATACTGAACCGCAATCATACGTACACCAACCCTGTACATGAATGGTACGCGGCGAATACGAACGAGGAATTGGCGGAAGGGACGCTCGCCGACGCCATTCAAGGAGCCGACGTGTTCATCGGATTGTCCGGCCCCGGTGTTCTGAAAGTCGAAGACGTTAAAAAGATGGCCAAGGATCCGATCGTATTCGCCATGGCGAATCCTACCCCCGAGATCAGCCCGGAAGAAGCGGCGCCTTATGTGCGCGTGATGGCGACCGGACGGTCGGATTATCCGAACCAGATCAATAATGTGCTCTGCTTCCCCGGCATTTTCCGCGGGGCCCTGGATTGCCGGGCGACGACAATCAACGAAGAAATGAAAATCGCCGCTGCGCAGGCGATCGCTTCCATAATTGGAGAGCATGAATTGAACGAGCAGTATATCATTCCGAGCGTGTTCAATCACAAGGTCGTCGAATCCGTCCGCCAGAAAGTCATACAAGCAGCCATCGAAACAGGCGTAGCTCGAAGAAATCCCAATACGTAGTACCGTGCAACGGCCCCGACAGGAATCGGCGGCAGATGAAGCTAAAGCTATCCCTTATTCATAAGGGCGGCTTTAGCTTTTGTCATTTACTTTTCGATTAAGGATAATTTATAGGTAATAACTATTAAATAAATTGCTTTAATATATTTCACTTATATCATCGCAAGAGCAATAATAAAGTTATCCTGATGTATGAAGTGAAAAATTTATAATTGGAGGGAATACAATGGTTATCTCAACAAGTGGAAGCGAAACTTATATTACTGAGATTTTTAACGGTACTTCTAAAATTTATTCAGATGTTACCGAAGAGAAAGGGGGGAGTGGAAAATATTTTAGACCACATGATCTGATAGAATCCGGCTTTGCTTCGTGTTTAAATATTACTGCGAGAATGATATTGGACTCAATGAATGTATCTTACGACGGAGTTACTGTTAAAGTTGAAATGGATAGAAGCAACGAAGCAAAGACTATATTTAAGTACCACATTGACATTTCAGGATCAATCGATAAAGAAACCAAGGAAGTAGTATTAAGAAAGGTAATGAACTGTCCAGTCAAAAAAACATTATCTAAACAGCTAGAGTTTATTGATGAAAGCAGTATTATTTGAACAAAGAAGCTAGTGGTTGCTTATTCTGTGGTTGAGGTATTAACAAATATTGCGCGGGGGCGGTATACTTTCTAATGAAAGTTACTGCGTGGAAGGAGCTGGACGCTAATGTTTCGAAATTCGCCCTACATATTACTCATTCTGGCAACTTGCATTTGGGGCGGCAATTTTGTCGCCGGCAAGGCGCTGGTTACGCAAATGCCCCCGCTGACGCTTGCGGCTTTGCGGTGGAGCATTGCCTTCGTTTGCCTGCTTCCGTTGTTCGGCAAGGAAGCGTGGCGATTGAGAGCCGACTTTCTTCGCCATTGGAAAATGATCGTGTTCCTCTCCGTGACAGGGGTAGCGGGCTTTAATACGCTGACGTATGTGGCTGTACAGTACACCGGTTCGATCAATGCTTCCCTGATGAACTCGGCAACTCCCATTATGGTTGTCATTCTGTCGCGTCTGATGTTCAAGGAGAAGATCGCCTGGTCCGCCATTCCCGGGATCGTCGTTTCCATGGCGGGGGTGTTCTGGATTATCGGCCGGGGCAGCCTGGCCGCGCTCATCGGCCTGTCTTTCAATAAAGGCGATTTGTGGATGATGCTGGCTATTTTGTGCTGGGCGCTCTACTCGGTCGGCATGAAAAGAGCGGCTGGCTTATTTCCGGCTAGCCCGTTTTTGCTTGTTCAAGTGGCGGTCGCCTTGCTGCTGCTGCTTCCGCTTTCTGCGGTTGAGCTGGCGGCTGCCGCTTCGCCGATTGTTTGGACGCCGTCGCTGCTTATCGGTCTGCTCTATATCGGCTTGTTCGCCTCGGTTATCGCCTTCTCGTCCTGGAATCGGGCGATCGAGCTGGCGGGGCCTCAGCGCTGCGCGGGCTTTCTCAATCTGATTCCCTTGTTCAGCGCCCTGTTCGCGACGGGATTCACCGGGGAATCGCTCCATTTGTATCATCTGCTAGGCGCTGCGCTGATCGTTGCAGGGGTGTACGCGACCAATCGCGCGATGAAAAGGAAGGGCGGCGGGCGTCCGGCGCGGCAGTCCTGATCGGGCGCGGTTGACCGCCGCCGCCACGCGATGTCAAACGGCCTGCTGTAAAAGCGGGCCGTTCAACTGCCCGGCGGGTTCTGCCGCCGGTATTCGCTCGGCGACAAGCCCGACCACCGCTTGAATTGGCGGCTGAAGTGGGCGATGTCCCGGTAGCCGAGCATGGACGCGATGTCCTGCACCGACAGCCGCGCATTGGACAGCAGCAGCTTGGCTTCGTGCAGCACCAGCTCGGACAGATGGGCGCGCGGCGAGACGCCGAACACGTGCCGGAAAATGCGGTTGCAATGGGAGGTGCTGATCCCCAGCCCTGCGGCAATGTCGTCGATGCCGTAATGCTGTTCCACGGCGATCCCTTGCTTGAAATGCTGGCTGACCAGCGCCTGCAGCCGGTTGCGGATTTGATGGGCAAGCTCGACCTTCTCGTAAGCGGTGGAAGACACGAGGACGGCTTCCTGGGAAATGGCTTCCCACAGCATGCCGAAAAGCTCAAAAATCGCGGAATGCAGCCGCATCCGCTGGGCCATCGTCGCCTCCCCGGACCGGCTTGTAATGTCGATCAGCCTGGATAGCACAGGCTGGATGTGCCCGGTCACGGAGCCGTCCCGCGGGAACAGCACCTGCTCCATGCGGCTGAGCAGGGACAGGAATATTTTGTCGTCGATATCAAAATGAATGCAAAAATAAGTAAAAGGCTCCCGATCTACGCTGCGGCTGGAATGGACATCCCCCGGACGAAGCAGGATGAGATCGCCGGCCTCCTGAACGAGTTTACGCCCGCCGACGGTCATGAGCTGCCGCCCCTCCAGCAAATAGTTGATCTCGTACTGCGGATGCTCATGCGCCGGATACTCCCATTCGCCGCTGACGCTGCGCAGATGGATGCCGAACAGGTTGACGGTCGTCCGGATATCCGGCAGCACGATGTCGTGAATAATTTGTCCCAATGTTGGAGGGGTGAATGTTGCGGCCATAGGCTGTTCTCCTTTGCCTGCTGATCGTTATGCAGTCAGTATAACCTAACTCGCCCGATTTGGGTAAATTTTTGATCGATTTGTCAATGGTCAGCCGGCCTGTTGCTGTGCTAGGATGGACGGGAATCTGCCGGTTCCGGGCGTTAATCCGGGCTGGCAGCTGATCAATATGCGCAAATTGGATTCGATCCCGCGCAGCCGGAATGTACAAAGCTTTGGAAGGCAACGGCAAAAGGCGAGAGCGGTTTGATGTTGGGAAATGGAAGAAAAGGGTAAGGGGAACTCGGGATAGGCTACAGGCGGTAATAGCGAGGGAGGAACTAGGATGAGTGGAGCAACGAGGTTAGGCGCAGAGACGGGCTATAACGGCTGGCTCGGGTATAACCGATTGACGGAGAACGGGCCCGGCGGGGGATATGAAGCATGGTTCGGCAAAATTGTCGCGACCGAGACGGATGAAGTGATCCGGACGGCCGTATCGGAATGGATAAAAGGCATCGAGTCGATGCTCGGGCAGCGTCCCGTCGCGGCCGGGCATGCGGAAGGGGCTCCTTGCATCGCCGTCGGAACTTTTGGCGGCGGCAATGAAATTGTCGGCCGGACCTTCAGCGAATCTGCGCGTTCGGCTGCGGGGGCGGAGGGCTTCGCGATCAAAGCGAATGCGGAGGAGAGCTGCATCGCGATTGGGGCGGCGACCGCGGCGGGCGTTCTGTACGGCGTGTTTCATTTGCTCAGATTGATCGGTACAGGCAGCGCGGTCGGCGGTCTCGATATCGCGGAAGCACCGGCCGGCATGCTGCGCATGATCAATCAATGGGACAATATCGACGGCAGCATCGAACGCGGTTATGCCGGCAATTCGATTTTTTACGCCGATAATGAAATTACATCCGATCTGGAACGCGTGCGCGATTATGCCGGATTGCTCGCTTCTACGGGAATCAATGCGATCGCGATCAACAATGTAAACGTACATAAGTATGAAACGATGTTTCTTACGGAGCGTTATCTTCCTGATGTGGCCAAGCTGGCCGGCGTTTTCCGGGCTTACGGCGTCAAGCTGTTTCTGAGCGTCAACTACGCCAGCCCGATCGAAATCGGCGGCTTGTCCACAGCCGATCCGCTGGATGCGGATGTGCGCCGGTGGTGGCGGGATACGGCCGCCGAGGTGTATGCGGCGATTCCGGATTTTGGCGGCTTTCTCGTCAAAGCCGACTCCGAGAACAGGCCCGGCCCGTTCACCTACGGACGGGATCATGCGGACGGCTCGAACATGCTGGCAGAAGCGCTTGAGCCGTACGGCGGCATTGTGATCTG
Source organism: Paenibacillus sp. sgz302190 (assembly GCF_059820445.1). Taxonomy (NCBI): domain Bacteria; kingdom Bacillati; phylum Bacillota; class Bacilli; order Caryophanales; family Paenibacillaceae; genus Paenibacillus; species Paenibacillus sp. sgz302190. Next base: position 63,276 of record NZ_JBZYAO010000012.1, on the reverse strand, counting down.
GCGCTGCTTCGTTTACAACTGCAAGCAGGATTGGCGCGACCGCTCGACGGACCGGGCGAGGGCGGCCTATGATCATTTCAAGCCGCTGGACGGCCGGTTTAAGGATAACGTGATTTTGCAGGTGAAGAACGGTCCGATGGATTTCCAGGTGCGGGAAGGCGTCTCGCCGCTGTTCGGCGCGATGGAAGCGACAAATCAGGTGCTGGAATTTCAAATTACGCAGGAATACACGGGACAACAGCGGCATCTCTGTTACCTCGTTCCGCAGTGGAAAGAGGTGCTCGATTTTGAAACTTACGCCAAAGGCGAAGGCTCTACGGTGAAGCGGATCGCCGGCGGTGCGCTGTACGGCAACCGCTGCAACGGCTTCGCCGCGGTTTCGAACATCGGAGACGATGCCAATTGGACGGGGCATCTACTGGCGCAGGCCAACCTGTACGGCTTCGGCCGTCTGGCCTGGAACCCGGATCTGACTTCCGAAGCGATTGCCGAGGAATGGATTCGGCTGACGTTCGGGGGCGATGAGCGGGTGGTACGGACGATTGCGGCCATGCTGCTGGATTCGTGGAGCATTTACGAATCCTATACGTCGCCGCTCGGCGTAGGCTGGATGGTCAACCCGAATCATCACTACGGGCCGAATGTCGACGGCTATGAATATTCGAAATGGGGCACGTACCATTTTGCCGACTGCCACGGCATCGGCGTCGACCGGACGGTGGCGACGGGAACGGGATATGCCGGACAATATCAAGGAGCGAACGCGGTGATGTACGAGTCCGCGGAGTCGTGCCCCGATGAGCTTCTGCTCTTTTTCCACCATGTTCCGTACACGCATGTGCTGCATTCCGGCAAAACGATCATCCAGCACATTTACGATACTCATTTTGAAGGCGTGGAGCGGGCGGAACAGCTGGAGCAATCGTGGAGCGCATTGAAGGGAATCGTGGCCGACGGATTGCACGGGCAGGTGGAAGAGCGCCTGGCCGAGCAGGCTGAGCATGCCAAGGAATGGCGCGATATGATCAACACGTATTTTTACCGGAAAAGCGGTGTCGCCGACGCGCACGGCCGCAAAATTTACTAGAAATTGCAACGCTCTCTTGGTGGGGCCTACAGGGCCAAGCCGGAGGGCGTTTTTTGTCGTTTGGGAAATCATGCTTGTTGGTACTTAGCACGCTTCATGGTGCTATCGTTCAAGCGGCGTGCAAAAAAACATTCCGGTAATTTGCCTCTGAATGCGGTTGTACGTCTCGATAGACCTTGGTGAAGGCTTCCTGTTGAGGCATAAGGTAGGGGCGATGCAAATCGGTTTGGCTTTGTTCCGCTTGCAGGGGTTTTTCGAAGTATATACACTACAGCGCATAAATTGAAAAACCCCCACGTTCGAGGAGATAACCATAATTTGCCCGCCTGCACGAAGAAAACCTGCAAAAATACATGAATTTGCGTCCTTGATCGCTGTCCACGGACAATTCCTGCAAAAGTGCAGGCTTTTCACCAAACATATAGACTTATACTCACTTTCAGCGAAAATTCCTGCACTTTCGCAGGCTTTTCGCCAAAACAAGCCAATTTCAGCGGAAGAACCTGCACTTTTGCAGGTTTTTTCCACCGAAAGCTGATTTCTGCCCAGTCGTGCAGTTACACGACCTGCCCCGGGAGAGGCACGCGGCCAGAAAATAAAGAGGCGGCTGCCTTTTTTCGCGCCGATAGCTTCTGTCCGGGAGTATTCTTGCCGAGGATGAGTCAGGATTTCACCTCAAAAATATTGCATTATGCATCAATATTATTCATTTTTCCTTTTATTAAATTTATATGTTGATAAATAAAACAATTATGATTATAATCCAATTATACAATCCTTGTTTCAATTTGATGTTTCAATATGGAACATGATGTGGAGGTGGAATATGAATACGCTGTATCAATTTCAAACTGCAGAGCGAATTGTGGCAGGGCGCAACTCATTTCAATCTTTAGGAGATTATATTCATACACTTGGAGCTGCGGTGAAATCGGTTTTGATCGTTACGCAGCCATCCATGAAAGCGTTTGGATTCGTTGACGATCTTGTAAGCAGACTATCCGCTCAAGGAATAAGCGCCGACATTAATATGGGAATTGCTCCCGAGCCGACGGCAGACAATATTGAAGAAGTGTTTAGGAGCATTTCCGGCGAGCGTTACGATGCGCTCATAGGTTTTGGCGGCGGAAGCGTGTTGGATGCTGCGAAAATTTTATCCGTACTGTCGACTAACGACAATTCGGTTCGCGAGCTGCTGGGGACGGATTTGGTGAAAAATCCGGGCATTCCGACGATTTTGATTCCGACGACTTCGGGAACCGGATCTGAAGTAACGCCGAATGCGATTGTGACTTTGCCCGACGAGGAGCTGAAGATAGGGATCGTAAGTAAGCGTTTGCTGCCCAAGCTGGTCATTCTCGATCCGGTGCTGACGTTAAGCTTGCCGAAGCCTATTACCGCTGCAACGGGAATGGATGCTTTCACTCACGCCCTGGAATCGTATATTTCGAACAAAGCCAACCCGTTCAGCGACATGTTCGCTTTGGAATCGATCCGGCTGATCTCGGTAAGCATCGTGGAGGCGTACCGGAACGGCTCGTCCGTCGATGCAAGGGAGAACATGCTCGTAGGCTCCATGTACGGGGGAATGGCCCTGACTGCCGCCGGAACGGCAGCGGTTCATGCGCTGGCTTACCCGCTTGGCGGCAAATTTAAGGTCGCACACGGAGTCGCCAATTCGATGCTGCTGCCTCATGTGATGGAATTCAACATGGATGCGATTACGGACAGGCTTTCCCGGGTCGCAGAGCCGATGGGCATCGGCATTCAAGGACTTTCCGCCGCGCAGGCCGCCGGGAAGGTAGTCGAGAAAATGGTGGAATGGACGAATGTTTTGGAAATTCCGCAAGATTTGAGGAGCTTTGGCGTAAAAGAAGACGACGTGCCGGCCCTGGCCGTATCCGCTTCCAAAGTAACGCGTCTGCTCAACAACAATCCGAAGTCGCTCACTTTAACCGATATGGAAACGATTTATCGCAGATTGCTTGTCTAGCTAGAAGGTGATGAAAACATGAGGATATTCGTTATTTCAGACGATTTGACGGGCGCAAGCGATTGCGGAGGGCAGCTCGTGCGGTACGGGATGGACGTTTCGGTCGTTATGGACCGCAAGGCCGAAGGCCTGGGCAATAAAGAAGCGGTTATTCTGGACACCGACAGCCGTTCCGTATCCGGGGAAGAAGCTTACCGCAGGGTGCGGAATGTCAGCGAGTGGATCAAAAACGAGTCTTTCGATGTGGTGTACAAGAAGATCGACTCCACGATGAGAGGAAATATCGGGCAGGAAATCAACGCGGTATACGATGTTTTTCAACCGGATTTCGTCGTCATCGCCCCGGGGTATCCGGAAATCGGGCGCCAGGTGAAGGACGGGATTCATCTTTTGGGCGGAAAGAAGCTGCATGAAACCGAGGTGGCCAAAGACCCGAAAACGCCCGTTACCGAATCTAACATTATGCGGTTGATGCAAATTCAAACACATAGAGAAGTCGGTCATCTGACGCATGACGATTTGAAGCAAGGTTACCCGCAGTTTATGGAGAAGCTGTTGGCTTTTAAAAAGCGGAACATCTCCTACGTGACGGCGGATTCCGTTACGGAGTCGGATCTGGAGACGCTTGTCGTATGGATGAAGCAGACTCCGTTTTCCGTCATATGGGCCGGTTCGGCCGGCTTGATGAATTATTTGCCGCTTGCTTACGGGATGCGGCGCGGGCGTTCCGCGGCGAGTGTGCCCAAGCATGACAGCCCTGTTTTGCTCGTCGCCGGCAGCGTCAGCAAGGTCGGGCGGGAGCAGCTGCGGCAATTGCTGGCGAATGCCGATGTTGCCGGAATCGAGATGCGGTCGGATCAAGTGATTGCAGACGGAGCAGACAAAGAGCGGGAGCGGAACCGGGTGATGGAGGAAGCCGGGAACGCTTTTCGCAATGGACTGCATGTTGCGCTGTTTTCTTCGAATGAGGTGGAACGGACGCAGCGATTGGGAGCCGAACAAGGCTGCAGCCCCGTTCAAATCAGCAATAGGGTATCGGAGGCGCTGGGGGAGATGGCGGTTTCGCTCGTGAAGCGGCATGCATTGCGCCATCTTTTTCTAACGGGCGGAGATACGGCCCATCAAGTGTTCCGCCAACTGCACGCACAGGAGTTCCATTTGCTGGACGAGGTCGAGCCGGGCATTCCGCTCGGGAAAATTGTCGCGGACGAAGAGGTGTTTGTCGTGACGAAAGCCGGCAGCTTCGGTACGCAGCAGGCTATGGTCAAGGCAGTCCGCAAACTTCAAGGAGGATCAGAATGAAGCCCATTATCGGAATTACGATGGGAGACGCGGCGGGGATCGGCCCCGAGGTCATCGTGAAAGCGTTAGCCCATCGTTCTGTTTATGACATTTGCCGTCCGGTTGTAATCGGGGATGCCGGCATATTGAATCGCGCTATTCAGGTTACACAGGCGAAAGTCAATCTTCAAACCGTCCGGCGGGTTGAAGACGGCAAGTTCGTCCCGGGCACGGTGGATTGCCTGGATATGAATCTGCTGCCGGAAGATCTGCCGTTCGGGGAAATATCCCCCGCCGCCGGCGATGCCGCTTTTCAATATTTGAAGCAAGCGGTTGAGCTGGCCAAGGAGAAGCGCATTCATGCGATTTGCACGGCGCCCTTAAATAAAGAAGCGCTGCAAAAAGGCGGGCACCTGTATCCGGGGCACACGGAAATTTTGGCCGATCTTACGGATACGGCCGATTACTCCATGATGCTTTCCTCGCCTAAGCTGAAAGTGATTCATTTGACGACGCATGTAGGCTTGATCGATGCGATTAAGGCCATTACACCGGTGCGGACTTACAAAGTGATCAAGCTCGCTTATGAAACGTTAAGCCGCGCGGGCTATTCGAATCCGAAAATCGCGGTTTGCGGCATCAACCCGCATGCCGGGGAGAACGGGCTTTTCGGCAACGGGGAAGAAGAGGAGAAGCTGATTCCCGCTATTGAACAAGCCGCCGCCGAAGGCATCCAAGCGAGCGGTCCGTATCCGGCCGACACTTTATTTTTCCGGGCTGTCCGCAAAGATTTCGATATCGTTGTCGCCTGCTATCACGATCAGGGGCATGTCCCGATCAAAGTGCTGGGGCTGGAAGAAGGCGTCAATATTACCGTGGGCCTAAAAGGCGGTGTGATCCGCACTTCCGTCGACCACGGCACCGCATTCGATATCGCCGGGAAAAATATCGCGGATGAGCGAAGCATGCTGGCCGCGATCGGGTCGGCTGCCGATTTGTCCCCGAAAAACTAAAGCGAAGGAGCAACCTGTTATGAAAGTCGTATCTACTTCACCGTCCTTTGCCAAGTATTCGCAGGAGCCGATTCATTATTTGGAAAAGCACGGCATCCAGGTCGTCCACGTGCCGTCCGACATTCAAGAGGAGCAGTTTATTGAAGCGGTCCGGGATGCGGACGCGGCGATTGTCGCTTTTAACGAAATGACTCCTAACGTGTTTGCGTACGCTCCGCGCTTGAAGATCGTGTGCAAGCATGGAGTCGGTGTGGATAACATTCATCTGGAAGCGGCCAAAGCGGGCGGCGTCTGGGTGACGAACGTTCCGAACGCCAACAAGCATGCGGTAGCCGATTTTACTTTTGCGCTCATGCTGTCGTTAGCCAGACAGATTCCGCTTGCCAATGACTTGACGAAAAAAGGCGAGTGGCCGCGCATTTTCGGCTCCGACGTGTATCGGGCAGCGGTCGGCATTATCGGACTCGGCAGCATCGGCAAAGAGGTTGCCCGCAGAGCGGCCGGCTTCGATATGGAGATTTTGGCTTACGATCCTTATCCCGATCATGCTTTTGCCCAAGCGCATGGGGTTAAATTCGTAACGATGGAGGAAATTTTGGCGGGCAGCGATTTTGTCACGCTTCACATTGCTCTGACCGACCAAACGAAACATTTAATCGGCGCAGCCCAGCTTGGCATGATGAAAAAGAGCGCTTACCTCATCAACGCGTCCAGAGGCGGCATCGTCGTTGAAGATGCGCTGTACGAAGCGTTGACGACAGGGGCGATTGCCGGCGCCGCATTGGATGTGTTCGAGCAAGAGCCGCTGAAGGAGCACCGACTGTTCGCTTTGCCCAATTTTATCGCGCTGCCTCATATCGCCGGGTATACGAGCGGAGCCATTAACGCATTAAGCCTGACCTGCGCCAAAAATATCGTTGAAGTGCTCGTAAACAACAAAAGGCCCGACCATGTGATGAACGGGCTATAACACAATCGGATACGGAGAGGTTGAGTTGCAAACATGAATAAAAGATCAAACGTACGCTGGGTAGTCGCGTTTCTGATGTGGGCGGCCATCGCCATCAATTATATCGACCGCACTGTTCTCTCGGCAGCGGCTCCGTATATCACCAAGGAGTTCGGTTTGAATGCCGCACAGATGGGCCTTATTTTATCGGGATTTTTCTGGTCTTATGCCTTATTGCAAATTCCTTCCGGATGGGTCGCGGACAAAATCGGGCAAAAGAAAACGCTCGGCTTCGCCGTTATCTGGTGGTCGCTCGCAACGGCGGTGACCGGCCTGGCGACCGGCTTTAAGTCGATTTTCGGCTTTCGGGTAGCGCTGGGGATCGGCGAAGCGGCGGCTTATCCCAGCAACGCGGGGATCGCGTCCAAATGGTTTCCGGATAAGGAGCGGGCGACGGTAGCCGGTATTTTTGACAGCGGTTCCAAGTTCGGCGGTGCTGTCGCCATCCCTTTGATCGTCTGGCTCATTTCGATGTTTCAATGGAAAATGACGTTTGCCATAATCGGTTTGCTCGGGATCGTATGGGCGGCTGTCTGGTTGTGGTATTTTAAAGAGAGGCCGGAAGATCATAAAGGCGTAAACGAGGCGGAACTGAAACATATCCGCGGCGGCCAGGCGACAAAAGAAAGCGACGGCGCCGAGCGTCCGATGAAATGGTACCATCTGCTCAAATACCGGAATATTTGGGCGATGTGCATCGGATTTTTCATGATCAACTACAATTCGTATTTCTTCATTACGTGGCTGCCGACTTACCTGGTCAAAGAAAGAGGCATGGGCCTGATTGAAATGGGTTTTATGGCATCGCTTCCATTGTTGTGCGCCATGGTCATGGAAGTGGTGGCGGGTTGGCTGTCCGACCGTATTTATGCCAAAGGGCTGCTCTCGTTAACGGCGACAAGAAAGCTGTTCCTGATCGTCGGCCTGCTGATGGCTTGCTGCATCGGGTTTGCCGCGTTCGCCCATTCGGCCGTGTTGGCCGTAGTGCTCTTGTGCATCGCCAAGTCCGGCACGACCGTAGCCGCTTCCCAGGTTTGGGCGCTTCCGGGAGATGTTGCGCCGAAGAACATGACCTCTATCGTTGCCGGCATGCAGAACACGGTTTCCAATATGGGAGGCGTAGTGGGGCCGATTATAACGGGATTTTTCGTTGCTGCTTACGGTTCGTTCGTGCCCGCTTTGCTGTTCTCGGCCGCGCTCATCGTCATCGGAATTCTCAATTACTTGTTCTTGCTCGGAAAAGTAAAACCGATTCAATAGCAATGACGAACAACTGCAAATCATAATAACGGTTACTGCATGTGATGCAATGAAAAAGGAGATGCTGAAATGTTCATTCCAAAAGGTATCATTCCCGCCATGGTCACTCCGTTTACGGCGGATTATAAGTTGAACGAAACGGCTTTGCGCCAGATGACCCGCCGTTTTATCGATTCGGGCGTTCACGGTTTGTTCGCTCTGGGGACGAACGGCGAGTTTTTCTCGCTCACTTCCGAAGAAAAAATCAGAATTGCGGAGATTGTCGTTGAAGAAGCAAAAGGCCGGGTTCCCGTCTATATGGGTGCAGGCGGGATCAGCACGGAGGAAACGATTGTTTTGACCCGCAAATTTGAAGCAATCGGCGTCGATGCCGTATCCGTGATCACCCCTTACTTTTTGGCGTTTACGCAAAAAGAGCTGTCGGACCACTACGTCAGCCTGGCCGGCTCGACTTCGCTGCCGATTGTGCTGTACAACATCCCGGCGCGGACCGGGAACAGCTTGCAGCCTGCGACCGTAGCCCAACTATCCCGCATCCCGAATATCGTCGGCATCAAAGACAGCAGCGGCAGCTACGATAACATTCTGGCTTATCTCGAAGCTACCGATCCTGCCGATTTTTCCGTTTTGGCCGGGACGGACTCTTTAATTCTCTCCACGCTGCTGGCCGGAGGACATGGCGCCATTGCCTCGACGGCGAACGTATTCCCGCAGCAGGTCGTGTCGATTTATGAATACTGGAAACAAGGCGAAGTCGCAAAAGCCGAGGAGGCGCAAAGAGTGCTGAGAAAACTTCGCGGCGCCTTCAGTCTCGGAACGCTTCCCTCTGTTTTGAAAGAAGTGCTGAACATGATCGGCGTTCCGGCCGGACCGTCGCGTAAGCCGGTCGGTCTTGTTACGGAGCAGGCTAAGGAAAAGCTGGAGCAGATGGTGAAGGAGTACCGCGAACAAGGATTCGTCGAGTAAAGCCTATGCTGAAAAAAATCGAACAATTGCTGAGGGATATCCCGATTCCGAGAATGGCAAAAGTTCAGCAAAACTTTGTTGCCCCCGAGCTTGACGATACGGCAAAGGCTGTTCATCAAGCCATTGAAGCGGCAGGCGTTATGTCACGCATTCTTCCGGGGGACCAGGTAGCGATCGCAGTCGGCAGCCGAGGGGTAGCCGATATACCGATTCTGGTCAGGGAAGTCGTCCGTGCCGTTAAATCGGCCGGGGCGTTTCCTTTCATCGTGCCCGCTATGGGCAGCCATGGCGGGGCGACGGCGGAGGGCCAAGCCGAAGTGTTGGAGCAATTGGGGGTCACGGAGACTTCCGTGGGAGCGCCGATTCGGTCAAGCATGGAAGTCGTGGAGGTCGGGAGGCTGCCCAAAGGCTTGCCCGTGTACACCGACAAACTAGCTTATGAAGCCGATAAAATTATCGTCATCAACCGGATCAAACCGCACACCGCGTTCAGCGGTCCCATTGAAAGCGGCTTGATGAAGATGGTGACCATCGGCCTTGGCAAGCATAAAGGCGCGGATGCCGCTCACGCCTACGGGTTCGGCAGCATGGCGGAGCATGTTCCCGCGATGGCCCGCATCGCGCTTGCCAAGCTCCCGGTCGCGTTCGGCCTGGCCTCCGTTGAAAATGCGTATGACCGCCCGGCCAAAATCGTAGCCGTACCCGCCGAGCGGATCGAACATGCAGAGCCGGAGCTGCTGCTGGAAGCGAAGTCGCTCATGCCGCGGCTGTTGTTCGACCCGATCGACGTCCTGATCGTCGATGAGATCGGCAAAGACATATCCGGCAGCGGCATGGACCCGAATATAACCGGGCGCTTCAATACGCCTTATGTGAAAAGCACGGCTCCTGCCATCAGCCGAATCGTAATACTCGGCCTGACGGAAAAAACGCAAGGCAACGCGCTCGGCATCGGCCCGGCGGATGTCATTACGCAGCGCCTGTTCGACCAAATCGATTGGGAGAAGGGCTATTTGAACGCTTTTACAAGCACGGTATTGACGCCGGTCAAAGTCCCGATGTTCCTTCCGACGGAGCAAATGGCAGTGCAAGCGGCGATCAAGACATGCAACGTCCCGGATCTGCATCAGGTGAGGATGGTGCGCATCAAAAACACGCTGGAGCTGAAGCATATTTGGATTTCCGAGAGCATGCTGCCCGACGCGCGGAACATCAAAGAAGTCGACGTATTGAAGGAGCCGTCCGCCATGCATTTTTCATAAATGAAAGGCGCTGCACGCGAGCAGCGCTTTTTTTCAATACGTGGGGGGCGGGGCCTGGCTGCGCAAAGAAAACCTGCGAAAGTACATCTTTTTGCTCGATGGATACGCTGGCCACGACAAATTCCTGCAAATGTGCAGGCTTTTTGCTGCGAATATGGGCTCAGGTTCATTTTCATCGAAAATTCCTGCACAATCGCAGGCTTTTTGCCAAAACGAACCGGTTTCCCGGAAAAAGCCTGCACTTTCGCAGGCATTTCCTGCCGATCGCAGACCCTGCCTGGCTGCGCGAAGATAATCTGCAAAAGTGCCGTTTGGTTTGAATAGCATGAATATGGGCAATCGATTATAATAGCGAATGATCATGTTCATTGCAAAGAGGGTTTGTACCATGTTGACCAGGGAACATTTTTTTGACCGCAAAAAGCGGGAAACGGGCGTTGCCCTGAACGACGCCCAGAAAAGGGCGGTTCTTCATACCGACGGAGCGCTGCTGCTCTTGGCGTCGCCCGGTTCCGGGAAGACGACGACACTCATGATGAGAATTGGCTACCTCATTGAGGAAAAAGGGGTGAAGCCGGAGAGAATCAAGGCTGTGACCTTCAGCCGAGCCGCGGCCGCCGACATGCAGGAGCGGTTCAAGCGCTTTTTCCCCGGGGTGCCGCCCGTTCATTTTTCGACGATACATAGTTTGGCGTTTGAAGTGATGCGGGAGCATTTGCGCAGGTCGGGAACCGCGTATCAGTTGATCGAGGGAGAAGTGAACCTGGAGGAGCAGGGGGGATTCGACCCGGAGCGTCCGCCGCTGCACAAAAAGTTTATTTTGCGCCGGCTGTTTCAGGAGATCGCAGGCGAGAATATCACCGACGACCAGATGGAAGAGCTGACTACATACATCAGCTTCGTCAAGAACAAAATGCTTCCGCAGCACGAATGGGCCGGGGTTCCGTGCGACGTTCCGCTGGCGGAGGCGGTTATGCGGCAGTACGAGACTTTCAAGCAGTCCGGCGCGGACAAGCTTTTGATCGATTATGACGACATGCTGACGCTTGGCAATCAGGCGCTTGAGGAAAACAGCTGGCTTTTGCGGAAATACCAGCAAAGGTATGATTACGTGCTGACGGACGAAAGTCAGGACACCTCGCTCGTGCAGCATGCGATCATCGAAAAGCTGGTGCGCAAGCACGGCAATTTGTGCGTCGTGGCCGACGACGATCAGAGCATCTACACGTGGCGGGCGGCGGAGCCGGAGTACCTACTCCATTTTCGCAGCGTGTATCCGAATGCGGCGACGCTGATGATGGAGCAAAATTACCGCTCCTCGAAGGATATCGTTGATGTGGCGAACCGTTTTATCAAGCGCAACAAGAACCGTTACGACAAAAACATGTTTACGCACAATCCCCGGCAAAAGCCGATCGTCCTGAGAAGCTTCGCCGATTATAAATATCAGTCCAAATACGTGGCGGAAAAAGTGGCGGAGCTTGCCGATCTGCGCGAGGCGGCCGTACTTTACCGGAACAACGCGTCCTCGATCATGCTGATGAACGAATTCGACCGGGCCGGAATCCCTTTTTACATGAAGGACACCGATAACCGCTTTTTTTCCCATTGGGTCGTTGAAGACGTATTGAACTTTATGCGCATGAGCTTTAGCGACCGCCGTCCGGACCTGCTGGAGAAAATTCATACCAAATGCATCGGCTATATTACGAAAAAGCAGATGGCGGCGCTTATGGGCATTGCAGACGGCCAAGTCTCGGTATTCGATACATTGCTGGACCGCGTCCCGCTGCAGGATTACCAGGTAAAGCAGCTGAAGGAAGCCAAAGAAACTTTTCAGCAAATGAGAGGCGTCGCTCCGCTCCACGCTATCCGCATGATCCGGGGGCTGCTCGGATACGAGAAGGCGATTGATAAAATGTGCGAGCGGCTCGGTTTTCGCAGGGAGGCATTGATCGGCATTTTGAACACGCTGGAAGCGATCGCCGATACGCTGGAGACGATGGAGGAGTTTGCGGCCCGGCTCAAGCATCTGGAATCGGCGCTGAAAACGTCGAAATTCAACAAGCATGAAAATGCGGTCACATTGTCCACCCTGCACAGCGCCAAAGGTCTGGAGTTCGACCAGGTGTTCATGGTCGATTTAGTCGACGGCATCCTGCCCGCTGCGGACGATATTCAAAAATTCGCCAAAGGCAGCAAAGCGCAGATGGAGGAATCCGCGCGGTTGTTCTACGTCGGCATGACGCGTGCCCGTACGCACCTGGAGCTGCTGACTTACAGAGCGAGGGACGGGGAAAAGGCTGCGGAATCCCAATTTGTTGCGGATGTCCGGCTTTTGCTGCAGCCTGGCAAGCCTGCGCCGGTTAAAAAGGAGCTGCCGCGGGCGCTTACGGTTACGGTGAAAATGGCCGCGCCGGCCCCCGTCAACCCGCGCGCGATCCGCGGGAGGGACCGGCTGCAGGCAGGCGGCGCCGTCAAGCACGGCGTATTCGGAAACGGGGAAATCGTGTCGCTCGGGAGCGAAACGATTTTGATCCGTTTCCAGGCCGGGGAGAAGCGGCTGTCCGTCGCGGCCTGCCTGGAAAGGGGCCTGCTCGAGCCGGGGTGACCCGGCGGTTCGCGGCAGCGCTGGCGGCCGGGGCCGCCGGACCGCACGCGGTTGCAGGCGCGGGAGGGTCGCCCCGCGGTGCGGCGCCGCCAAAGCGGCAGGGCCGCCGCTGGGGGTTGACCGCCGCCAGGCGCCGGCGCCGACTCGCGTGCGGGAATCGCGGGGGCCGGGCGCCGGGCCTACCCCGGCCCGTGCGTTCGGGATTCGCGCGGGGCGCCGGCCCTACCCCGGCCCGTGCGTCCGGGATTCGCGCGGGGCGCCGGCCCTACCCCGGCCCGTGCGTCCGGGATTCGCGCGGGGCGCCGGCCCACCCCGGCCCGTGCGTCCGGGATTCGCGCGGGGCGCCGGGCCTACCCCGGCCCGTACGTCCGGGATTCGTGCGGGGCGGGGTGGGGTGGGGGCCTTTGGGCGGAAGCGCTCCGCGGCAGGCGCATAAAGCGGCAAAAGATGTACTTTCGCTGGTTGTTGCGAAAGGTTTGGTTGATTGCCGCCCACAGGTTCAGCCCAGCCATTTGTGAAGCTGTGGGGGAGGAGCCCTGAAAGCTGCGAAAGTGCGGGCAGCCCAGAAACCCATACGCCGAAGCGGGTCGCATTCTAGTTGCGCGAAGAAAACCTGCAAAAGTACAGTTTTTTGCTCGTTGATGTGCTGGCAGCGAAAAATTCCTGCAATTGTGCAGGCTTTTCGCCGCGAACAGGGGCTCTGGTTCATTTTCATCGAAAATTCCTGCACAATTGCAGGCATTTCGCCAAAATGAACCATTTCTACGAAGAAAACCTGCACTTTTGCAGGTTTTCTCCCTGCCGCCGTCTTGTCCCCACCACTTCAGCACCGCAACCCGTGCAGGAGGGCGTGGGTCGGGGAAGAGCGGCTGTACCTACTCTGGTTCCTCTAACTCGTCACTTTATCAACAATCTGACTTTGCAGACTTTTTTGCGATGGGTGGTGATTTTGTCGAGCAAGCTATTTGCCGCTCTTCAGATCATCGCCGGAGCCGGGGGCCGGGAGGGGGGGGACTCGCCAAGCCGATGCCAACCACCACCGCGCCGAGGCTAGGCGCTGAGCCGGGTGCCCGCTCCCCGCCGGAGCGATGCCAACCACCACCGCGCCGAGGCTAGGCGCTGAGCCGGGTGCCCGCTCCCCGCCGGAGCGATGCCAACCACCACCGCGCCGAGGCTAGGCGCTGAGCCGAACGCTTCGCTCCCTGCCGGAGCACCGCCAAGCACCACCGCGCCGAGGCTAGGCGCTCAGCCGTGCGCCCGCTCCCTGCCGGAGCGCCGCCAACCACCGCCGCGCCGGGCCTAGCCGCCCCATCCGGCGCCCCGAGCCCCCCCATACACGAACGATGCCAAGAATCGTTCGTGTATTTTATTATTGACACAACTACTGTATTAAGGGTATAGTACACCCATAGTGTATGAACTACTTAGTACACACACTTCGTTTTTTCGGAATGCTGGTTTCGAGGACTGTTTGGTCAGGCTTCACGAGAAAGGAACTTAGGGAGATGGGCCGATGAACGTTACGTTTAATAATCGCGATCCGGTGTATTTGCAGGTGGTGCGGTACTTTAAAGAGGAGATTGCGACCGGCAGATTGGCGGCAGGCCAGGAGATACCGTCCCGCAGGGAGCTGGCAGGATTGCTCCAGATTAATCCCAATACGGTGCAGCGGGCTTATAAGGAAATGGAGGAGCAGAAATTGATTACGACGGAAGGCAATTCCCCGAGCCGTATTACGACGGATGAGCGGGTGCTGAGCTTGATTCGGGAGGAGCTCATTCGGGAAGCGGTCGAAGTGTTCGTGAATTCGGTCAAGAAAATCGCGGTGCCCGTCGACGAGCTGATGCAAATTGTCAAGGACAAATACGAATCGGAGCGGGCTAAGGAATAGGAGACGGGCTAAGGAGCAGCTGACGTTGTCTGAAGCCGGTTTTTCTGAAGGAAGACTTGAAGGAGGTTGCCCTATGGTTGAAGTGAACCGGATAAGCAAGAAATACGGAAGAAAAAGAGTGCTGGACGAAGTTACGTTCACAGCGGAGAAAGGCCAGATCACGTGCCTGGTAGGCATGAATGGGGTAGGCAAGTCAACGGTCCTGAAATCCATTATGGGGCTGACGCCGGTTAGCGGCGGCCATATTCGAATCGACGGCCAGCCGATGAATAAGCGGCTCTACGAAAAAATCGCATATATTCCGGATACGCTGACGATGCCGCCCTCTATGAAGATCGGTGAGGCGATGGACTTTATGCAGGATTTTTATGAATCCTGGAACGTGCGACGCGCTGTGGAACTGCTCGCTTTTTTCAAGCTGAAGGAAGGGGACCGGATCGGTGATTTGTCCAAAGGGAACGCGGCCAAGGTCAATCTGCTGCTCGGCTTGTCGCTTGACGCGGATTATGTATTGATGGACGAGCCTTTTTCCGGGATCGATATTTTCAGCAGGGAGCAGATTGCCGCCGTGTTCACCAGCCATTTGATCGAAGAACGCGGGGTCATCATTACGACGCACGAAATTCATGATATCGAGCATTTGATCGACAAGGTCGTGCTGCTTGACCAAGGCAGGGTGATGAAAGAGTTTATCGCGGAAGATATCCGCATGAAAGAAGGCAAGTCCGTCGTGGACGTGATGAGAGAGGTGTATTTGGCATGAATCGTTACTGGAAGCTTCTGAGCTGGGAAATGAACCGGTTCGCCAAAATTTACGGTGTATTATGGCTTGTAGTTCTGCTCTCGCAAATGACCGGCGTGTTTTTGTACGCCCATAATTATACGAGTATTGCTGACGAAAGAATGTACAATGATTCTTTAACCGCAGCCGAATACGCCACCCGTTTTGGGCCGGCGAGCTTTGAACATACGATCTCGTCTTCCTGGTTTGAAGCGCCATTTTCTTTGTGTGCGGCGGCGCTCCTGCTGTATGTATTCCTGATCTGGTATCGGGACTGGTTCGGCAAACATACTTTTGCCTACCGGCTTCTCATGCTTCCGACTTCGCGGATGAATGTGTTTTGGGCCAAGCTGAGCGCCATTCTGCTGTTTGTGCTGGGATTTGTCGCTTTCCAACTGCTGATTCTTCGGCCGCAGCTGCTCTTTTTCAATCTGATGATTCCGAGTGAATTCAGGGTTCCTGTATCCATGGGGGAGCTGATTTCAAGCAGTTCCAACTTGGGTACGGTCATTCCCCGGCATTTCTTTCAGTTCGTCCTGTATTACGGCGCTGGAATTATGGCAGTAACGGTCGTTTTTGCGGCCATTTTGCTGGAACGCAGCTTCCGCATCAAGGGAATCGTCGCAGGCATTGTTTATGCGGCACTGGCCGGTTTATTGCTCCTATTGCCCATGTTCATCGCTAAAAACCTGCTTCCGAATTATTTTTATCGCAGCGAGTTATATTTGATGGAAGCCGCCGCCGGGCTTGTGGTGCTGGGCGTCTCGCTGTGGTTCAGTTCCTATCTGCTTCGTAACAAGGTAACCGTCTAAGGAGGAGTAAGAATGAAGCGTTATTGGAAATTAGCCGTGCTCATTCCTCTTATCGTTGTGTGCATAGGCATTTATTATATATGGCTGTCCAGCGGTGCTTATCCGCAATACGTTTTGAAGTGGCAGGAGGGTAACGAAAAAGAGGCTTTGCCGGTCTTACTTCAAGCTAATTACAGAAATGAACCGCTCAGTATCAGTTCGGCCGGAAGCCTGTATCGCAACGAGCAGTCCGTTCGGGAAATAACGGATGCTTATAATATGTTTAACGATGACTTTAACAAGCTTGTGAAGGAACACCGTTCGTTCATGCGGGGGAAAAGAAACCTCGGCGGCGTCTACGAGGATGACCGCATTATCGGGTATGCGGATATCAAATACGAGTCCGATTCGAAAAAAAGCAATTTTTTAGCCTTCCATCCTTTCAATTTCCGTTTTGCCGTGTCGGTATACGATAAGTCGCGGAAAGAAAGCTCTTCCTTCGAGGTCAATGTGCCAAGGGAGAACGAATATAATAATCTGAATATGGCTGAAGTTCAAATCGACGGTCAGAATATGAAGCTGATTACATATAATTCCAAGCGAAATCCAAACAAGCAGGGAAGCTACATTTCGGAAGTTCATCTGTATACGCTGAATTTGGACGCGAAAACTGTGGCCGAGGATCAGGCGATTTTAACTGGTCTTGTACAGGACGACGATAACCCGATCGACATCGGGGGTGTGCTTGAGGCGAATCCGACGAAGGCAAGCCGCTACGCTATTTTTAATCTTACATATTCCAAAAAGAATACGGCAAAACAATCATCGGAAACGGTTGCTTCTCGGGAGTATGTAAAGGATAAAGAGGAACTGATTGTCTACGACATACCAAGCGGCAAGCTGGCGGTGATACAGGATGCAGCGATAACAAGTTTGCTGAAAGAAACCGATGCCGTCACAGTCAGACACTCCGGGAACGAGCTGTTCCTGACCTCATGGAAGGACCCCAAAGGGCCCCGTGTTATCCGATATAGTCTGGCGGACAACAAAATTATGAAAGATCTGACGATAGCGTTCAAAGACGGGGGCAAAGGCGGGGAAGAGGTGCGAACCGCAAGTATTGCGAATAATCGTATATACATGCTGGTTAACTCGATGAAGGATGAAACATCCCCTCCAAGGGTAGTCATCGCCGAACTGGACAACGGAACGGTCGTTTATCAGGGCGCGGTCGCGACCAACGATAATCGGAAGTTTAGAAATTTGACGATTTTTGATATAGAAGGCAAACAGCAAGAAGAGCCGTCCCGGCAGTCGGCCTGGGCCCTTCTGCCGCCGTCGTAATACGAAGAACCTCCGCGCTGCGCGCATGCAGCGGTCTGGAGGTTTTTTCGTTACCACATAAGAATGTTTAAGTTCTTTACAGCGCTATAGCGCGTAGAACAGCATTCTTATTGGCGAATAAACCTACCTCTAAACGCGGTCGCTCATCTTCGAAAAGACCTCGATAGAGGTTTATCTCATTGATCGAAGGGCCATACGCGTCCGCTCCTCGGAGTATCGAGTCTGTAATCGGAATACTTCACGTCATAGAACCCGTATGACCTGACAGCGCATTTTCAGCGCACATTCAGTGCACTTTCAGTTGGTTGTGCTACGATAATTGTTAAGGATGTTCGCATGGCTATGGAGAAAATCCCGTTGGAATAAGCGGCAGGCAGGCCGATTCCGCGCCGCCGTTTTTTGGCGGTGGCGGTTGGAGCATCGGCTGCCGTACTATCGGCGGCGCTTTATTTCCCGCTGCGGCCGTGCTATACTTTTGTAAATTTGCATGCGGAAGAGGACGAACAGATGGCGACGATCAAGGATGTGGCTGAGAAAGCGGGAGTAACCGTTACAACGGTTTCCAGGGTTCTCAATAACCGTGGCTATATTAGCGACGCTACCCGGCAAAAAGTACATAAAGTCATGGAAGAGCTGCAGTATCAGCCCAATGAAATTGCGCGCTCGCTTATGCGCAAAAAATCGATGATGCTGGGATTGATCATTCCCGCCATTGCTCATCCTTTTTTCGGGGAGCTGGCGAATAAGCTGGAAAATTACGCCTCTCTCAAAGGGTACAAAATTTTACTGTGCAATTCCCGGCTCGACCAGGCGAAGGAAAAAGAATATATCGATATGCTCAAGAGCAATCGCGTCGATGGCATTATTATGGGCAGCCACACGCTGGATGTGCTTGAGTATTTACAGCTTCGCAAGCCCGTCGTGACGTTTGACCGGCGCATTGCGGATATCCCCTACGTATCCTCGGATAACTATCAGGGCGGCGTAATGGCGGCGGAATTGCTGATCCGCAAGGGATGCAGAAACATTGGGCATATTTGCGGCAATTTGTCCCTGGACATGCTGGGCAACCGCCGGACCGAAGGGTTTGTGGCAACGCTCAAACGGCATTCGCTGGAGCCCGTCATTATCGAGCTCGGAACGGATGTGTTCGAAAGCGGCGACTACGAAAGGGCGGTCAGGCGGATGCTGGCCGACTATCCGGAGGTGGACGGCGTTTTTGCAAGCAGCGACATGATCGCCTACTATATGATCAAAGCTTGCACATCGCTCGGAATTCGAATTCCGGAGCAGTTGAAACTGATCGGCTACGACGATATTCAGTTCTCCTCGCTGGTGACGCCGGGGCTGACCACGATCAGACAACCGCTCGAAGCGATGAGCCGGATGGCGCTCGACATTATCGACAGACTGACGGCAGGGGAAACCGTCCCTTTGGAGAACGTGCTTCCCGTGACTTTGGTGGAACGACAAACTACGTAAACGAAAAAGCCGAATCCCTTTTGCGGGATAAGGCTTTTTTTGCGCATATGGTTCATTTTGCGGAAAAGCCCGCAATCGTGCAGGAATTCCTGATAAAAATGGGCCCACAGGCCGTGGAGCCGGAGACCCGGAATGCGCAGCGGCACGTCGAGCAGTTTTTGCATATCCATCCGTCTGATTTCAAAATAAAGGCAGAGTGACCGGAAAAGCCAAAGGAGGACTTATGCCCTCCAATAAAATTACAGCTCTTATACATGCGCCGCCAAAAAAGCGCGGACGATATCAAGCACCTTCGGCGTCCAAAAGCGCGCCCCGTGCCCCGCTCCTTTCACCTTATAGAAGGTTGCCTGATGCCCCGCTTCCTTTAAAGATTCGTATAATAAAACGCTTTGGTTGAAAGGAACGATTTCATCTTGATCGCCATGCATAATTAAAAACGGCGGAAGCGGCTTCTCTTTGGAAATATAGAAAATCGGATTTGTCAGGGCCGCCTTCTCCTTGTTCTGTTGAATCGGGCCGCCGATCAGCAAAGATTCGGGAGAACCGGCCGCGTCATGGTCGATCCTGGACGGATATTTGCTCATTTGAAGAATGTCGGTCGGCCCGTAAAAATCGATAACTGCGTTGACGCTGCTCGGTTGTTCCGGGAATAAATCCGAATCGAAGCCGGCTACGCCTTCGCTGACCCCTGTAAGCGCTGCCAGATGTCCTCCCGAAGAATCTCCCCAGACAGCAACCCGGCCCGGATCAATTTGATAGGTTGCGGCATGTTTTCTTAAATACCGGATAGCCGTTTTCACGTCCTGGATTTGAGCCGGAAATTTGGCTTCGAGCGAATGCCTGTATTCGACGCTTGCTACAACGTAGCCATGATGGGCAAAATCGGATAACTGCGGGATGGCCGTATACCGTTCCTGCGGAAGCCAGCCTGATCCTTGAATGTAAACTAGCAGCGGGAACGGTCCCTTGCAGTGAGCCGGCTTTATAAGATTGATACGAATATCGCGCTCTCCGAAAGAGGCGAAAACGATGTCCGGTATGTACTTGGCGATATAGCGATCTTCTTCGTCTCCGCTTACGATCTGCATTTCTTCGGATTCGTAGTTATCCACAGGAACTTTGACTTGAAGAAAAGTCAATTTGGGGGCTTCCATTTGTTAATTCCTCCTTAGTTTGGCGGATCGTTTTACTGGCCGATTGCGGCAATTCGCACCGCGCGCAGCTCTCAGCCCGCGGTGTTGTGCTGCATGACGGCGGCCGGTCGACCACATGGGCACGGCATTCTGCGAGGCAATCGGGATTTGGGATTTGGAGAATCGTGAAACCGCTAACGACACTTGCGTCAATGTTATTCAGAACGCCCGAGAAAGTCGCGAGCGTTATCCAGAACCACCGGAGAAAGGCACCGATGGTATCCAGGACGCCCGAGAAAGTCTTGGGGGAGCTGTGCTCGAAGCAATGGTGTTTCGCTTTCCCGCCCAAGCCGATGCGGTCGCCTGTGAAGCGGATTGGCCACCCGAAAAACCTGCGAAAGTGCAGGCTTTTTCGACGGAAGCGGTTCGTTTTGTGGAAAAGCCTGCAATTGTGCAGGAATTCCCAATAAAAACGGGTCCAAGCTAGAATATTGGTGGAAAAGCCTGCACATTTGCAGGAATGTTGCGTTCTGAGCGTACCAACGAGGAAAAAGATGTACTTTTGCAGGTTTTCCACGCGTTGCCAAGTAGAAATGCTGCCTCTTAGCATGCGGGTTCTTCAACAGTCACACATTTGCAGGCGTTTCTCCACGTTGCCGAGTAGATTTGCCAGCTCTAGCGAGCGAGAATTCAGCAAATACTTGCGGATGGCGGGGTGGCGAAAAGCGGCTGTTTGCGCTCGTTCGATGATGCAACTAGTGTAATCGGTATAGTTACACAAATTAGTATAGATTTGCCTGTACCTATAGTCAATATCCTCGGTAAAATGCTCCCTTTTCAGGTGCCGGTAAACAACAAAACTCGATGATATGTCAAACGATTGACATAACACCGGCGGATCACTATAATCTCACTTAGATACGGTTTGGGGAGCAGGGCTCCGCCAAATGGGAAAGAAGGGTGCGCGATGAGCTATACCAGGGAAAAGGCCGACGCGTTTATTCGCGAGAATAAGCATTTGCTTCGCAATGATTATCGGCCAGGGTATCATTTGGCCGGGGAATTGGGCTGGATCAACGATCCGAACGGTTTTGTCCATTTTCAGGGAGAATACCATTTGTTTTATCAGCATTATCCGTATAAGCCTGTCTGGGGGCCGATGCATTGGGGGCATGCGGTCAGCCGGGATTTGATCCGCTGGTCGTATCTGCCGGTTGCGCTCGCTCCGGACCGGGAATACGACAAGGACGGCTGCTTCTCGGGCAGCGCGATTGTGAAGGACGGGCAATTGACGCTTATGTATACCGGGCATGTGGTGACAGGCCCCGATAAAGACCGCGATTATGTGCAGACCCAGAGTCTGGCGCTGTCGGTGGACGGGGTCGCTTTTACGAAAAGCGGGCTCAATCCGGTCATCCCTGCGTCCCAAATCCCGGCTCATGCCAGCCAAAAAGATTTTCGCGATCCGAAGGTGTTCGAGCGGGACGGGCAATACTACGTCGTGCTCGGCTCCAACGACGGTGCCGGCAGCGGAATTATTTTGATGTACCGGTCGGCGGATTTGCGGGAGTGGACGTTCGCCGGCGAAATTGCCAGGAGCGATGGCACGCTGGGAGATAATTGGGAATGTCCGGATTTATTCCGGTTGGAGGACCGCGACGTGCTGATGATGTCCCCGCAGCGCATGCCGTCGCAGGGCGATAACTATCATAATTTGCATTCCACGGTTTTCATGCTGGGCAGGCTGGACACGGCGGAAGGAAAGTTCCATTACGACAGCTACAGCCCGATCGACTATGGGTTCGATTTTTACGCGCCGCAAACGTGCGAGGACGATCGGGGAAGACGCATCATGGTCGGATGGATGGACATGTGGGAATCGGACATGCCGACTCAGCAAGGACACTTTTGGGCGGGGGCGATGACTCTGCCGCGGGAAGTCAGGCTGCATGGCGACAAGCTGCTCTTCGTGCCTGTGCAAGAAATAGAGGCTTATCGGGAACAGCCGTATGAGCTTGCGGCACAAGAGCTTGACGGCGAACTGACGCTCGGCTGCACGGGGGACCGCTACGAGCTGGATGTTGTCATCGAGGCGGGGGAAGCGTCCGCGTTCGGCTTGAAGCTGCGCCAGGGTGCGGAAGAAGAGACGCTGATCGCCTACGATACAGTTTCCGGTTTGCTGCGCTTCAACCGCGACCGTTCGGGAAGCGGGCCGAAAGGCGAGCGCAGAACCGCGGTAGAGCTTAAGGATAACAAGCTTGCTCTGCGAGTATTCGTAGACCGCTCTTCCGTCGAGGCGTTCATTCAAGACGGCGAGAAAGCTATGACCGGGCGGATCTACCCGGGGCCGGAATCGCTGGGCATTCAGCTTTTCTCTGAAGGGCAGTGCCGGATCGTTTCGCTGCGCAAATGGGACATTCGTTAAGAGGAGGACAGCACATGAGAACTGTATATACAATTGGCGAAGCATTGATTGATTTTATACCTGCGGAGACCGGCGTCCCGCTGAAGACGGTCGGCAGTTTTGCCAAAGCGGCGGGCGGAGCGCCGGCGAATGTCGCTTGTACGGTCGCGAAGCTCGGAGGGCGGAGCGCTTTTATCGGCAAGCTCGGCGAAGATGCCTTCGGCGATTTTCTTGTGGAGACGCTGGATCGGCTTGGCGTGGATACGCGTTATGTATCCCGCACCGCACAAGCGAATACGGCGCTCGCGTTCGTCAGCCTGCAGGCGGACGGCAGCAGGGATTTTTCGTTCTATCGCAAGCCGAGCGCAGACATGCTGCTGGAGGAAAGTGATATCGACGCATGCCCGTTCGCGGCGGGGGATTTGCTGCACTTCGGCTCCGTCGATCTGATCGAAGCGCCCGTGAAGTACGCGCATATCAAAGCGATCGAAACGATGAAAAGCCGCGGAGGCTTAATCAGCTTCGATCCGAACGTCAGGCTCCCGCTGTGGAACAGCGCGGAGGAGTGCCGCCGGACGATTCTGGAGTTTATTCCGCGCAGCCATATGGTCAAAATCAGCGATGAAGAGCTCGCCTTCATCACCGGAATCGAGGACGAAGCCGAGGCGATTGCATCGCTGTTCGCGGGCGATGTCGCGCATGTCCTCTATACGCGCGGCTCAAAAGGGGCTTCATGGCATACGCGAACCGGAAACGTCTCGGTTCCGGGACATGCCGTGCAAGCCGTCGATACGACCGGCGCTGGCGACTCGTTCATCGGCGCGCTGCTGTACCGGCTCAGCCTCGAAGCCGGGACGCTGCGCGAGCTGGACAGCGGCGTGATGCAGCAGGCGCTGTCCTTCGCCAACGCAGCCGCGGCGCTGACGACGACGCGCCACGGCGCGATCCCCTCGCTGCCGACGCTGGAAGAGGTGCGGCAGTTCGTTGCCGCGCGCTAGCCGCGCAGGCATGCAAGCTGCCGCTAAGCCGTGCTGCGGCCTGCGCCTGTTGGAGCTGACGGCCCGGCAGCTGGTAGTCGCCTTTAGCCGGTGCCGCTCCAGAAAGCCTGCAAAAGTGCAGGCTTTTGCTCGCTGATACGCTTTCCTCGAACAATTCCTGCAAATCTGCAGTTATTTTGCCGACATTTAGGGCTCAGGCCCCTCATGATCGTAAATTCCTGCACAATCGCAGGCTTTTCACCAAAACGGGCCGCTTTCGCAGAAAAAACCTGCACTTTTGCAGGTTTTCCCAACGCCGCTAAGCCGTCGGCAATGACGCCGTCCGGTGGCGCGACAAAAAGACCGTTTCAAGTCCTAAACAGAGGCTTGAAACGGTCTTATCGTTGTTGCTCTTTGCGATGTGCCTTTTCCTCGAGTTCCCTCTTCTTCTTTCTGTATGCTTCAACGGTTGCGATTGCCAATTCTTTCTCTTCATCTGTCCAGGATGCCCCAAATGACGGGCTTGTCTCCGACTTAGGCTTGTCGGTGCGACCAAGCAAATAGTCTGTGTCTACCTGGTACAAATCGGCAAGCTTTTTTAATGTTTCAGTATCGGGGTCTCGATAGTTGCGCTCATAATTGGACAGAACTGAGTTAGTGATTCCAATTTGGTCAGCAACATATTTTTGTGACCATCCTTTTTTGTCACGTTCGTTTTTTAATCGCGTTCCAAGGGACATGGATTCATACCGCCTATTTGCCTGCTTTTGAAAATAATCGTAGCATTATTTCGCACCCTGCTAAATAAAATCAACTATTAGTTGATTTTGTGGTTGTTTTCAACGTTTTGTTGAGTTATAATCGGTTCATCATTCAACTTTACGTTGAATTGAATTCATGAACTTTACAAAGGAAGGTGAAGGGATGGAACAATTGCTGCGCAAGTACGAGTCTGTAGTCGAGGAAGAACAAATTCTGAACGAAAGAATCAGGGTATGTAATGAATGTGTTGAAATCATATTGGATTTTATTGAAAAGAGGGCAGATCAGATCCATGTGCTTACAGCGGAGGATATTGTTTCGGCCGCGCATACAATCGGTAAGGATTTGCAGACAGAGTTGCTTCATATAAGATTGCTTTCGATATATTTCTCGATCCCGCCAGTACGCCCCAAAGAACACCTCCCGAGGCGTTCTTTTTTCTTTTTGCCCGGTTTTCCTGGGCCTTGGCGCGGTGCAGCCGGTCGGAGGAAATATGTGAGTTCGGACCCAAGAGAGGACCATAGCGGCACTCGAAGGCACGTTTAGAATCAGATGGCGGATATAGTAAATTTTACTAGAGGCCGTCAGACGGCTCCCCGGCTTGCGGCGAAGTTGTTTTGTATACGCATTCATTTGTATAAAAGAGAAAAATATGCACTCGATCCGGTTATTTTTTATGGAAGTGCAGACTTTGGTAGGAGAGTACATGGGATCAGAGCATAGCAAAAAAATGGTTAAAATTATCCTGTAACAAAATGCAAAACCCGAAAAATAGGTCGATGCGATGGACGCATGGGTCGGCAAAATCGGGACTAAGCACCTAAAAAATGCTCATTTTCAGCGTTTATGGACAAAAAAGTGGAAAAAAAAGCGAAACCTATAAAGGTTTCAGATAAGAATCTGTCGACTTATTCATTTTCGTGCATGATCATGAAATAATTATTTTCAAGATCTATTTTGGGAAAGGGGAGAGTTCGTTCTAAAGGACCTATAAGTAAGTATGATTAATATTCAGAAAATTTAATTAATGAGATAAACTTCTATCGAGGTCTTTCGAAGATGAGCGACAGCGTTTAGAGGCAGGTTTATTCGCCAATAAGAATGCTGTTCTTCACGCTTTAGCGCTGTAAAGAACTTAAACATTCTTATGTGGTAAAAAAATGCATAAAGGAATGGTGCTGCGATGAAGCCAATGGCCGCAAAAGAGGACGGCGCCATTTATTTTTACCGATACACGTCGCTTTCGCTCACTTCTATCGTTTTTTTGTTGGGGGACAGCAATCCGCCGTCTATGTGGAAAATGGGCGTTGTATTGGCGCTGTTCATTGCGGTGAAATGGATAACGGCGTTTTACCGGAGAAGCCATAAAGGCTCCCGGACGTTCAAAGTGACCGTGGGCCTGGAGATGGCCGGCATGATTTGCCTGCTGATTTCCACCGGCGGCATGGATAGTCCCTTTCTCTGGTGTGTGATGAACCCGACCCTGATCGCAGCAAGCTACCTCTCCACGGTGTACTGCTGGTTTATTCTGCTCGGATACCTCCTGTTCGTAACGTCATTCTCTTATTTTATCGCCGGCAACAGCGACCACTCGATCTGGAGAATCGTGTTGGACAACAGCGACTTTTATCTGGTGCTGCTCCTGATGACGCTTGCCATTCAGGTGCTGGCCGGCATGAAAAACAAGCTGGAGAGAGCCAATACGCGAACCAACGAGACGATGGAGCATATCAAATCCTTGTATCAAATCGTCGAAGCGGCCACTCAAAGCGAATCGGGCAACCTGCAGAAAATTTTTGCCGAGTTCGCGTTCAAGCTGACGAAGCAAAAGATGGCGTTCTTCTGGGACGTCAACGGCGAGGACGACGAGGACAAGCTTATTGTCCAAGGCAAAAGGTTCAAGGATACCGAGGCTTCCCTATGCGCAGCCATTGAGTCGAATTTGACCGGACTGCGGAGGCAGGACAACTGCACGGTGATGAATTTGCCCGGCCACGGCGAGTTTCTGATCACGCCGGTCAAGTCGGCGAGCAAATTTTGGGGAGTGCTCGGCATCAAGATCGAACGCTGGAATCACGAGGAAGGAAGCCGGTGGTTCGTGCAGCAGCTTTATTTCCTCTCCGAACTGTGCGCGGTCATTCTTGAGCGGCACCGGCTTGAGCGCATCGAAAATCAGCTGATGATTATCGAGGAGCAGAACCGGATCGCCGACGAAATGCATGACAGCGTCTCACAGCACATGTTCGGCATCGTGTACGCGATCCACTCGCTCAACCGCAAATGGCAGGACATCCCGGCAGACCAGCTGAAGACACAGCTGGAATTTATCCGGGAATCCGCCAACACCGCTTCGCAAGAACTTCGCACGACCATTTACAGTCTCAGCTCCAGAAAAAGCGGCGCCGCCTTTTGGCTGAGCACGGTCCAGGCTCATCTGGACAGCTTGTCCAAGCTGTATGCCGTGAAAATCCGCCTGAACGTAACGGGAGACGATCACCGCCTTCCGGTCAGCCACCAGAAAGCTTTATCCAGAATTATTTCCGAGGCTGCGGGCAATGCGATCCGACACGGCTCCAGCAGTTCCATCGTCGTGGAATTATGTCTGAAACCAAGCGAGGTCAAGCTGGCCGTCAGCGATAACGGGGAAGGGTTTGACGTCAATGTGCATATGTCGGATCCGAAAGTTTCGGGACTGGGGCTCAGCAATATGAAATTCCTCGTGCAATCGTTAGGCGGAACGCTGCAAATTTCCAGCAACCAAGGAGAGGGCACGCGCATCTCCGTGTTCATCCCTATGGATCAACAGGACAAAAAAGCTTTGGAAGAGGTTATGGGGTAAAGCCGGTAGTTTCTCATTCGATGAAAGAAGGTGTATAAGCGATGAAGATTGTTATTGTAGACGACCATCCTTTGGTGAGAAGAGGGCTTTCAGCCGTATTGAAACTGGAGCGGGACATCGAAATTATGGGCGAATCGGAAATGGTTGAGGAAGCGATGGAACTGATCGAGGAAACGAAGCCCGACCTGGCTATTGTCGACATCAAGCTCGGCAACCGGTCGGGATTTGAAGTTGTTGAGAAGCTGAAAGATACGGACTGCCGTTGTATGATCCTGACATCTTCGATGATGGAGACGGATGTGCGCCGGGCGGAAGCGTCGGGGGCGGACGGGTACGTGCTCAAAGAGGCGCTGCCGGAAGAGCTGCTGCTGGCGATCAAGCTGATTTCCAAAGGGAAACGGTATTACGATCCGGGCTTGATGGAGATGCTGATCAAAAAGGACGACGACGATCAGTTGGACAGGCTGACTCCCAAGGAGCGGGAAGTTCTGATGGGTCTGGGAGAAGGGCTGTCCAACCAGGGGATAGCGCGCAAGCTGACGATTACGGAATTTACCGTCAAGAAGCATGTCAGCCAGGTTTTGAACAAATTGAATTTGAACGACCGGACCCAGGCGGCCCTGTATGCGCAATCCAAAGGGCTGGTTCATTTCAGCGTGGAGCATGCATAATGGAAGTTATGGTACGAAAGTATACCGCCTGGGTAGTACATAGAGGGGATGCAGGATATTCCAATTGATACCTAAAAAATCGTAATATCGGATAATATCATAATATTTGTAATTCATATAAAATAAATGACAAGCAGTTCTATCGGGAGGGTGTTATGGAGAAGACAATACTGGATTACTTCATCCTGATTCGAAAGAAGCTATGGGCTATTGCATTGTTTGTTCTTCTTTCCTGCATGATCACATTCGTCGTCAGCAAAGTGCTCATCAAGCCTGTATATCAGGCCGACAGCCAACTGTTGGTCAACAGCGTTTTTAAAAATTCGGACTCGATACAGCTAAACGATGTCGTGATGAACTTGAATCTGATCGACAGCTACAAGGAGATCATCAAATCGAACGCCATTCTCGACGAGGTGCTCGCCAACCATCCCGAATTCGCGCTAACCAGGGAAAAGCTGGATAAGAAATTGAAAGTAAGCTCCATCGATAAAACGAATATTATCACCGTCGAAGTGGAAGACAACAACTACGGCAAAGCCGTGCTAATCGCAAACGAAATTACGCAAACTTTTGTGAAACGAATCCCGGATCTGATGAATATGAGCAATGTCAAAATATTGACGGCCGCCGATTCCGGCAACCTGCCTCCCTCGGGGAGCGCCGGCCTTGTCATGAATCTCGCAATCAGCTTTGTACTGTCGGCAATGGCCGCCCTCGGCGTCATATTTTTCTTGGAAAACATCAACGACACGCTGCGTTCCGCCAAAGAAGCCGAGCACTACGTAGGGCTGCCGGTGCTTGCGACCATCGAACCGATCAAGAACAATAAAGCCCGGAGCCGCTCAAAAGCTGCGAGCAGAGAGGTGAGTGATACGAAGTATGCCACCGTTAAGTGAAACGCTTGTCACTGCGTCCGAGCCGGCTTCATCCGCCGCCGAGATTTACCGCTCCCTGCGGACCGCAATCAGGCAGAAGAGGGTGAAACAATCGGATGACGGGGTCGTCCTCATGGTCGCCTCGCCGGGCGAGCAGGAAGGCAAGACGACCATCGTAGCGAATCTGGCCGTCACGTATGCGCAGGATGGGAAAACGGTCGTCGTCGTCGACTGCAACTTGCGCAGCTCCTCCGTGCACACCCTGTTCGGATTGCCGGGCCAAACCGGACTTGTGCAGTGCCTGAAATCGGCTTCCGCTGCGAAAGACGCGATCTGCCGGACATCGGTGCCTAACCTGCACGTGCTGCCGGCAGGGGGCCAGCCGCCGAACCCTTCGGAGCTGCTCGGTTCCCGGTCGATGGAGGAACTGCTGGATGAGCTGAAGCGGCAGTACGATGTCGTGCTGCTCGACTCGCCTTCCGCGCTCAGCTTCACGGACGCCGGGCTGCTGGCGGAATACAGCGACGGCGTCATGCTGGTAGCGAAGCACGGTACAACGAAGCGCGAGCATGCCAAGCAAGCGAGGCTCCGGCTCGAGCAGTCGGGCGCCAAGATGCTGGGGATCGTCATGAACGGCTGAAGCGCCGGCCGGCAATCGCTCACAGGGCCGGCCAGGCCTGTGTTTTGCTCCGCCAATTTGATAGGAGGATGAGAGAGATGAAAAAAGTGAAGAAAGCCATTATTCCTGCGGCAGGACTCGGTACCCGGTTCTTGCCCGCAACGAAGGCGATGCCCAAAGAGATGCTTCCGATCATCAACAAGCCGACTATCCAATACATCGTGGAAGAAGCAATCGAATCCGGAATTGAAGACATCATTATCGTAACCGGCAAAGGGAAAAGGGCCATCGAGGATCATTTCGACAACGCTTTTGAACTGGAGAACAAGCTGCTGGAAACCGGCAAGCTGGAACTGCTCCAGGAAGTGCAGCGCTCGGCCAAGGTGGATATTCACTACATCCGCCAGAAGGAGCCCAAGGGTCTCGGACATGCCGTATGGTGCGCCCGAAGGTTTATCGGCAACGAGCCGTTCGGGGTGCTGCTGGGCGACGATATTGTCACAGGCAGGGTGCCTTGCCTGAAACAGCTAATCGAGCAGTATGAATTATCAGAAAATTCTGTCATCGGCGTGCAAACTGTGCCTTCCGAAGTGACGCATCGTTACGGAATCATCGATCCGGGCGCTCAGGATAACAGGTTGTATGAAGTTAACGACTTTGTGGAAAAGCCAAAGCAGGGCACGGCCCCTTCCAATTTGGCGATCATGGGCAGGTACGTATTTTCCCCGCAAATTTTCGATTACCTGGAGCTTCAGGAAAAAGGAGCCGGCGGCGAAATTCAGCTGACGGACGCGATCCAAAAGCTGAACCGGGTCCAGCAGGTGCTCGCTTATCATTTTGACGGCATCCGCTACGACGTCGGGGAACGCCTCGGTTACATTCTCACTACGCTAAGTTTTGCTCTCGAAAGCAAGGATTTGCGCGATCCGGTTCTGGATGCTATGGCTGCCATGCTGATTAAGGAACAATATCCGTCCATTATGGACCATTTAGGAGGTAGGGAGAATGAGTTTGCCAAAATTGCAGGAGGATTATGAGTATGCGGTACCGCAAAAAAATTATTACCGCACTGTGGCGTCAAGGGATCGCGGCCTGGATTCGTATCTGTTCTTCAAACGCGCGCTCGATATCGTATTGTCGTTGTGCGGGATGATTGTCCTGCTCCCCGCAGGGCTGATCATCGCTCTGCTGATCAAGCTGGAAGATCCGAAAGGCACGGTTTTCTTTAAACAGAACCGCGTAGGGAAAGACGAAGCGCTGTTTCCGATGTATAAATTCAGATCGATGGTTTCCAACGCCGAAGAGCTGAAAGCGAAGCTGCTGGAGCAAAACGAAGTCAGCGGCGCGATGTTCAAAATGAAGAACGATCCGCGGGTGACGCGCATCGGCAAAATTTTGCGCAAAACGAGCGTCGACGAGCTACCTCAATTGTGGAACGTGTTCGTGGGCGACATGAGCTTGGTCGGACCTCGCCCCGCTCTGCCGGCTGAAGTCGCGGAGTATACGGCGTACGATAAAAAGCGGCTGGCCGTGACGCCGGGCTGCACAGGGCTGTGGCAGGTGAGCGGGCGGAGCAGCGTCGGATTCAAAGAGATGGTCGAGCTGGACTTGACCTATATCAAAAACCGCACCATTTGGTACGATTTGAAAATTATCGTAAAAACCGTCCGGGTGCTGCTTGGTTCCAAAGATGCCTTTTAATCAGCCTTACAAAGATAAGCCGCTTGTCTCGATCGTCGTATGCACCTATAATCGCGCCGACTTGCTGCGGATTACTTTGGATTCGCTGCCTGGGCTGCCTGGAATCGAAAAAGCCGAAATTGTCATTGTGGACAACAATTCCACCGATCATACGCGCAGCGTTGCGGAACAATTTGCCGAGCGTCAGACAGGCAAGCTGGAGGTCCGCTACCGCTTCGAACGGAGTCAAGGGCTGTCCGTCGCGCGGAATACGGGCGTTCAGGCGGCCCGGGGAGAGATCGTCGCTTTTCTGGACGATGACGCCATACCTTGTCCGACATGGTTAAGCACGATATGCGTGGTTTTTAGCGGCAGGCGCGACGTTGATGCGCTGGGCGGCATCATCCGCCCGAATTTTGAAACGCATCGCCCGGATTGGCTCATTCCGGCGCTCGAACTGCCGTACACGATAGTGAATCTGGGCGATGCGCCCAGGGCGTATCCGGCGGGCCTGCACCCATACGGGGCCAATATGGCGATGCGCAAATCTTTTATGGAAAGCCATCCGTTCCCGGCCGGGCTTGGGCGCAAAGGGCAGCTGCTGCTGTCAGGCGAGGAATCGTGGCTGTTTGACAAGATGAAAAAGGAAGGCAAGACGTTTCTTTATCATCCTGACATGGCTGTCGACCACTTCATCCCGGCCGGCCGGCTGACCAAGGAATGGATTTTGCAGCGCTACTACTATCAAGGCATTTCCAACGGGCTTATGCGCCAGGGATTCGGAGGCAAGCTGTTCCAACTCGTCACGGTCGCAGCGAGGATGGTGTACATTACGGCAGACTCGCTGCTCGCCCGCAGCGAAGGAAGGAAGCTGCTGATCCAGTGCAGGCTGGAAAGCATTCGCGGAACGCTCTATATGCTGAGAAGACGCGAAAATATGCCATCAACCAGGTGAGGACTATGACGGGGCTCCATTTGAACATCAAAAAGCCGGTAACCTATGCGGCCGCCTATTTATTCACTGCGCTGCTTACGGGAGCCGCAGCGGTGTACCAGCCGGCACTTGGCGTCGGTGGAGCCGCCCTCTTACTCCTGCTGGCGGTCACTCTGCACAGACCGGAAACCGTCAGCTATCCGGTGCTGCTGTCAACCGCCATATCCATCAACTACATTATCGATACGAATGTGCTCGGGATTGAAATCATTTCGCTGTATAAGCTCGGCATTTTGGCGCTGCTCGTCCCGTGCATGCTGCGCACCGGCATCCGGCTAAAGTTCATTTATCCGATTGCGGCGCTCACGGCGATGCTGTTCATCACCTTTTTCTTTTCCGAATGGCATCCGAGGCTGACGGCTTCGCTGACGCTCAAAGCCTATATCGGATTGGCGCTGCCCTTCGTCTTCCTGCTGATAGAGTGGAGCCGGGAGATGGCGGCACGGCATATTCAGCTCATCTGCCTGCTTCCGCTCGTCAGCGTTGCGGCGGGGCTGCTGCTCCAGCTCACGCACCTGTACTCTTTCCTGGACGTCGAGTTCACCGGGGCCGTGCGGGTGCAAGGGGCGAATATCGCGCCTCATTTGGCGATGCTCGCTTTTCTCGGGATGACGATCGCGTTGATCGAGACGAAGCGGAATCCGCGGAAGGCGAAATTTTTCTATTTTACGCTCGCCGCCAACTTCGCCGTATTGATCGCGACGGGAACGCGAGGGCCGATTCTGGCCATGCTGGCGATGCTCGCCTATTACTTTTTCGATATGGTCAAACAATATATCAAAGGGAAAGTGATCTTGATCATCCCGCTCGCCTGTTCCTTAGCGCTGATCGGAGCGGCATTGTACGTGCAGTGGGACAATATGACGAAGCGCTCCTTCGAGCGCGAGACTTCTTCGGGAATCGATTTGTCCGGCAGAACCGAAGCGTGGGCGTTTTTCCTGAACGGGGTCAAAGATAACCCGCTGGCGGGCAGAGGGCTCGGCGCCGTTACCGTGGCGAACGACGGCAGCTTATACAAAGGTTTCGTCGTCCCGCACAACGAATACATCCGCTTTTACTACGACGCCGGCTACATGGGCAGCGGGCTGCTGTTTCTTTCGCTGATCATCGTATTTATTTTGATTTACCGGGCTTTGGCGCCCCCGATCAAAGTGTATTATTTGGCGTTTATATGGGGATTTTTCCTCTACTCTTTTTCCGACAATACGCTCTCTACCGTTCAGTTCATCATTCCATTCTGCTGGTATTTGAATTGCCTGTACGTATTGTCCAAGACAACTCCGAACAAAGAAGATGTGATCCCATGAGTAGTAGAGTCAATATGTTCGATGTCAATTTTGACAATTACGATTTTATGGATCTGCTCGGATTCATTGATGACGTGATTCGCCGGAACAACCATTCTTACATTTTAACCTGCAATGTGGATCATTTAATCAAGCTCAGAAAGGATGCCGAATTTCAGAAGGTGTACTCGAACGCAGGGGCCATCGTCGCAGACGGAATGCCGATTGTATGGGCGTCCAGGGTGCTGAGAAAGCCGCTGAAGCAGAAGGTGTCGGGTTCCGACTTGTTCGAGAAGCTGGGCAAAGCTTTTGAACACCGGCAGTACCGCCTGTTCTTCCTCGGATCGGCAAACGGGGTGCCGGAGCGGGCGATGAAAAACCTGAAATCGCTGTTCCCGGGCATCAATATTGTCGGATGCTACTCGCCGTCCTACGGTTTCGAGCATAAAGAAGAGGAGAACCGCCATATTGTCCAGATGCTGATCGATGCCAAACCGGATATCGTTTTCGTCGGCGTCGGAGCGCCAAAGCAGGAGAAATGGATCTACAAGCATTATCTAAAATACCGGGTGCCGGTTTCCATCGGCGTCGGAGCGACCTTCGACTTTATTTCCGGCTCGGTCCAACGGGCTCCTAGCGTGATGCAAAAAATCGGCTTCGAATGGTTCTGGAGACTTGTGCAGGAGCCGAAAAGGCTGTGGAAGCGTTATTTGGTGGACGACTCGATGTTTATCGTGCTGGTATGGATGGAATTCATTAAGCAATTCAAGCTGAAACGGGGGGAAACGGAATGAACAGAGGATTTTCCGGCCGGTATGACTAGGAGCTTCACCGCCGTGTGGGGGCCTGCCATCATTGTGATGGGCGTTATCTTCATGCTTTCTTCCCAATCCTACGAGCAGCAATCGATCAAGAAGCAGCTGACGCGCGCAGTGGAACGGACTGCTCTGAGCCCTTATTTGTCCGATGTCAAGTTTCAATACGGCACCTTGACGGTCGACGGCCGCAAAGACGGGCCGGGGGGCGTGATGGAGTTTATACTCCGCAAGCTGGCCCATTTCACGGAATACTTCCTGCTCAGCCTATGCTTGCTTAAAGCGCTTCGCTATACGACCAGGCTGAGCGTCGCTTATGCCGTGCTTGTTACGATTCTGATTGCGGCCGGATATGCCGTAACGGATGAGATTCATCAATTGTTTGCCGTCAACCGGGGATCCAGGCCGCAGGATGTCATTCTCGATACGGCAGGCGCGGCAGCCGGCATGTTGACGTACATGGCGCTTGCAGGATGGAAGAAGCGCAGACACAGCGAATCTCGCATGACGGAGGGTGTATGAGAACGTTAAGAAGCATGACTGTCATTCCCTTCGCGAATCCGGCGGTAACGGCAAGCTTATGGGCGTGCTCCGCTTTGTTCATGGCTCTGGTTATCGGCTATGCCAGCGCCAAATTGAGCTTCAATGTCAGCATTCAGATCACGATCCTGTGCGTCATTCTATTCCCGGCTTTTATTATGGCTTTGCTGGAATCGCGCCGGATTGTGCCCTACATTTTGTTCATTTGGGCGATATGTCCCGAGATCCGGCGGATTGAGGATTGGCTGGAAGGCTCCTATCATTCGGTTTCCATGTTAAGTCTGGCGCCGCTTTTGACAAGCGCCGTGCTGATTATTCCGGTTCTCGCCAATATGCACAAGCTGGATGCGCCGATCAAAAAAATCATTCTTTTCCTGTCGCTGGCTCTGATTTACGGAACTTTGGTCGGCATTACGAAGAACGGGACGGGAACGTTTTACGATTTGGCCAACTATCTCATTCCGATGCTGCTCATTCCGTATTTTGCCCTTGCTTCCTTCGATAACAAAGACTTGGACGGGCTGCTCATCACCTTTTCCAACGTCGCTATTCTGGTCGCGGTGTACGGGATCATTCAGTATTTGATCGTACCTCCGTGGGACGCATTCTGGATGAATCATGTGGAAATGAACTCGATCGGCAAGCCGTATCCGCTGGAAATACGCGTATTCTCCAGTCTGAATTCCCCGGGCCCGGCCGGCATGTTCATGGGGGCTGCGCTGGCGCCGATGATTTTGGAGAAAAAATGGCGGGGACCGCTCGGCTGGGCAGGCGTCCTGCTGGTCGCCGTGGGCTTGCTCATCACGCTCGTCCGCTCGGCATGGGTGATGCTGTTTATCGATATTTTCGCTTATACGATGATCTCGTCGGGCAAGCAAAAATGGAAACTGCTGACGCAAATGACGCTGGTCGCCGCAGCTTTGTATTTTATCATCCCCAAGCTTCCGGGCGCAGAGGGTCTTGTCGCCAGGATGAACACGATGACCGACATTCAGGGCGATCATTCGTATCAGGAGCGGCTGAGCTTTTTCAACACCGTGTTCCCGGTCATTTTCGGCAAACCGCAGGGCATGGGTCTCGGCAGCATCGGCGTCGGGACGAAGCTGAACAACGATGGAGCGCTTGGCGAATACGGGGTATTCGATAACGGGTTCGTCGCCGTCTTTCTGACCTTCGGCGTGTTGGGCGGCGCAGTGTTTTTCTGGGGTCTGGGGCTGATCATTAAAATGCTCATTGCCCGCCAAGAGGGGAATACCGGGTTGTTGTCTTATCGAAGAATGGGAGTTGCCGCTTTGATCGGAAGTATGGTGAGCTTGATTTTCGAGAACGGCTATACGGGCTTGAGGGGTTTTCTGTTGTGGAAAATGGTCGGCATCGGGATCATGGCGCACAGAACCATCACCCAAAAAAGGAGGCAAAACCCGGATGGAGCAGCCGGTGAATTTAAAAGTAGTCCGCATTAGACCGCTCTTCGGGTTGGTCAGAACGTTATTGTCCAGCAAAAGCAATATGGCCAATACGGTCAGAACGATGTTCTTCAGCATTTTTATACTGGTCATCAATATGCTTACGGGAATTTTGACCGCTCGCTTCCTCGGTCCGTCCGGACGGGGCGAGCAGACGGCCATGGTGCTGTGGTCGCAATTTCTCGCTTTCAGCTTCACGTTCGGCATTCCTTCGGCCTTGATTTACAACATCAAAAAGAACATAAAGGATGCTGCGAAGCTTTATACGACGGCCTTGTGGATGGGACTCGCAGGCGGTGCGATCGCCATGGCGATCGGCGTGGCGGCTCTGCCCTACTGGCTGAAATCCTACTCCCACAGCGTAGTGCTGTTCTCGCAATGGACGATGCTCCTTGTGCCCTTGATCGTATTCTCGCAGATCAACAACGCGATGATGCAGGTGAGGGGCGAATACAAGCTGTATAACCGGATGCGGTTCCTCGTTCCGCTCAGCACGCTGGTGTGCTTGAGCGTTCTGATTTTGACCGGAACGATGAGCGCCCATACGTCGGCAGTCGCTTATTTGGCTCCAGCGATACCCTTCTATATATACACGACTTTGCGGTTAGTCGGGATTTATCGAGTTGTGCTGGAGGATACGCTCCGCTCCTTCAAGCAGTTAATCACGTACGGGCTTGGCTCTTACGGCAACGATTTGATGGGCAATGTCTCTTATTATATCGATCAGATCGTCATCGTGGGGCTGTTGAACCCGGCGGAATTAGGGCTTTATGCAGTAGCCGTCAGCCTCTCGCGGATCGTGAACGTGTTCTCCACTTCCATTATCGTCGTTCTGTTTCCCAAAGCGTCCGGCCTGGAAAAAGAAGAGGTGATCGCGCTGACGTTCCGCGTCTACCGCATAAGCACCTGCATCGCTGTGCTGGCCTCGCTGGTCATCATGCTGGTCGCACCGTTCGTATTAACGCTGTTGTACGGATCTGAATTCAGGGAAGCGCTAGGGGTATTCCGGCTGCTGCTGCTGGAGGTGTCCATCTCCGGCGGAACGATGGTGCTGGCCCAAGCCTTTATGGCGCTTGGGAAACCGAAGATCGTCACCATTCTGCAGGGCCTTGGGCTGCTGCTCGTCATTCCGATGCTGACACTGCTCGTTCCGAAGTTCGGGCTGACCGGCGCAGGACTCGCGATGCTGTCGTCCGTCGTGCTGCGGTTTCTGTTTATTTTGATCAACGTGCGCTTTACTTTAAAAATGAAAATTCCCAACTTGCTGATTACAAGGGAAGATGTGAGATGGTTGATATCGCAGCTATCGGCGTACACCGCCAAAAAATCTGCCAAATCAACGGAATGATGGAGGGGGGAAACCGATGCTTGACCATAGTAATTCCGCAGGAAAGTACCGCATTTCTGCAGTCATAATTGCACAGGATGACGAACAGCGGATTGCCGATGCGATTGCTTCCTGTAAAGCTTTTGCCGATGAGATCGTCGTGGTGGACGGGGGGAGCAAGGACGGAACCGTACGCGTCTCGGAGCAATTGGGGTGCAAGGTATACACGAATCCTTGGCCCGGATATGCCAAGCAGCGGATTTACGGAAGCGAATGCGCATCGTACGACTGGATTTTCGCGATCGATACCGATGAGGTCGTCAGCGAAACGTTGGCCAAGGCGATATTAGAGAGAAAGCAGGACTTGTCCGACGGCGAACGGGCCTACGCCGTGTTCAGGATCGGCGACTTTTTGGGCCGGTGGATGGGCAAAGGCGAGCGCCTGGTGCGCCTGTACAACCGCAAACACGTGGAGTTCAAAGATATTCTGGTTCATGAAGCTCCGGATGTAGCGGAAAGGCAGGTCACGCATTTGCCGGGAACTTTGTGGCACTACGGTTTTAGAAGCGTCAGCGATCACGTCAGGCGCTTTAACAAATATACCGATCTGGAAGCGGAAGGCGTGATGGCGGCGGGCAAATCGTTCAGACTGCTGCGGATGCTGTACCGTCCACCCCTGCGTTTCGTGCAAAAATACGTGTTCCAGGGCTTGTACCGCAAAGGCATACCGGGCCTGGCCGTAGCCGTCTTCTGGAGCTTGTACGAATTTCTCGTCTGTCTGAAGCATTACGAAAGGCTCCAGGAGCGCAAACAAGTGAAGCTCCGGCATGAAGAAGAGCCGTTAAAAAAGAAGGAGGGGAAAGCTTATGCCATCCAATAGCTTGCGCATTTTGTCTACCGGAATGGGCTGGCCGTCGGCACAGCCCGGGGGGTTGAATACCTACTTCCAGAACATTACCGAGCGGCTTTCGGAACGCCACGTGGTGCAAGCGCTGGTCTGCAGCCAGGAAGAGCCTGTGGTGAAGCCGGGACTGTTCGTCGAGAACATCGCCGATCCGAAGCTCAGCCTCAGGAGGCGGAGAATTGTTTTCGGCGAGTATGCGGCCCGGCAGATGGAAGAGCAGAAGTTCGACCTTGTCTATACGCATTTCGCCCCTTACGGCCTAGGCGTAGCCATGGAAGCGAAGAAGCGGAACATTCCGGTCGTCATGGCGTTTCACGGCCCTTGGAGCGAAGAAATCAAAGTGGAAGGGGGCGGGATGAGGGAGCGGCTCAAAAGATGGATCGCCAAATCGATTGAGATGAAAGCTTACAGGTTTGCGGACGCGTTCATCGTGTTAAGCGAAACGTTCCGCGATATTTTACACAAGCATTACCAGGTGCCGCTGGACAAAATCCACATCGTCGCCGGTGCGGCCGACACTGTGCGATTCCAGCCGTCCGCGGACCGGACGGCGGTGCGCATGCGACTGGGGCTGGCACCGCATCAAACGGCGGTGCTGACCGTGCGCCGGCTGGTCAACCGCATGGGGCTGCTGCAACTGCTCGCAGCCTGGAAAGAAGTCGCCGGGCAAGCTCAGGACGCCGTGCTGCTGATAGGCGGGCGCGGCCCGCTGAAGGGCGAGCTGGAGAGCCGCATCGCCGAATACGGGCTTCAAGACCGCGTGCGGCTGCTGGGCTATATCCCCGACGGCGAGCTGGCGGGCGTGTATCAGGCGGCTGATCTGTTCGTCGTGCCGACCCAGTCGCTGGAAGGCTTCGGACTGATCACGGTGGAAGCGATGGCTTCCGGGGTCCCGGTCATGGCTACGCCGATTGGCGGCAGCCGGGAAATATTGAGCAAATTCAATCCGGCGATGCTGTTCAAGAGCGCGAATAGCGGCGATATGGCGGCGGGCCTCATTCATATGCTGAATCACCGCGAACAGTGGCCTTCGTCGGAGCAATGCCGGAATCACGTTCTGGACCATTATACGTGGGATCTGGTGACGACACAGGTGGAAGCCGTGTTCGAGCAGGCCATGGGCCGCAAAATCCAGGCGTTCATGGTCAAGGACCGCGACGCCGGGGGCCTGCGTGTCAGGAGAGGAGGGACGGATACGGATGTTGAGAGTAGCCTACATTGATCATACGGCCAGATGGAGCGGAGGCGAAGTCGCCCTTTACAATATTTTGACCCATCTGGGCAGCAGAGTGGACCCGCTGGTCATTTTAGCGGAAGAGGGCGTGCTGGCCGACAGGCTGCGGGAAAAGGGCATCGACGTCAGGGTCATTTCCCTGGACGATAAAGTCCGCAACCGCAACCGCAACGCCGTCAACCTGCAGGTCGTATCCGCAGCGTTCCAACTGTTCGTTTACGGAAGAAGACTGGCCCGGATTTTGCGGGAAGAGCAAGTCGTTTGCGTCCACACGAATTCGTTGAAATCGGCGTTTTACGGCGCCGTTGCCGCCAAAATGGCGGGCATCCCGCTGATCTGGCACATTCGCGACCATATCGGCGCACCGTATTTGAAGCCGGCCGTCGCCCAGGTGATCCGCTTTCTGTCGCGGGTGCTGCCTAACGGCGTCATCGCCAATTCCAACTCAACGCTTGCGGCATTGCAGCTGCCGAAATCCAAAAAAACGCTTGTCGTCTATTCTTCCTTCGCCAAAGTCGTTAGTCAGGCGGCTCTCGTCATCAAGCCGAGGAAGACGTTCACGGTGCTGCTGGTCGGCCGTCTGGCCGAATGGAAAGGCCAGCATATTTTGCTGGAAGCGGCCAAATCCTTTTTGCCCGATGCCCATGTCCGATTCTGGCTGGCCGGCGATGCGCTGTTCGGCGAGGAAGCTTACAAGCAAGGGCTGATGGATCAAATCCGGGAGAACAAGCTGGATAACGTAACGCTGCTTGGACATGTCGATGATATTCAGGGGCTGATGCAGCAGGCCGATCTTCTCGTACATACGTCGATCACGCCCGAGCCTTTCGGGCAGGTCATCGTAGAAGGAATGGCCGCCGGTCTGCCGGTGATCGCATCCAATGAGGGCGGGCCGACCGAAACCGTCGTCCATAACGAAACGGGACTGCTTATCACTCCCAAAGATCCCGCTCTGCTGGCGATGTCGATCCGGCATTTGCTGGAGCACCCCGTAGAGAGGCAGAGCATGGGGGAAAAAGGGAGAAAACGCGTACAAGAGCATTTTGTCATCGAACGAACCGTTACACAGATCACCAGGTACTATGAAGGGTTGATTGCCAATCCTTGAAAGTAACCTCGGAAAAAGGGGTGGATCAAATGAGAATAGCAATCGCGCATGATTATTTGATTCAAATGGGCGGAGCCGAAAGAGTCGTCGAGGTCTTTCACCATATGTTTCCGCAGGCGCCTATATTCACGACGATGTTCAGCAGCAACCGGCTGATCGGCACGTTGAAGGAAGCGGATATACGGGCGTCGTGGCTGCAAAAGATGCCGGGAGGGAAGGATAACTTCAAAGGGATGCTTCCCCTGTACCCATTTGCGATCCGGGATTTTGATTTTCGTGATTTTGACATCGTGCTCAGTTCCAGCAGCGCATTCATGAAGAGCATTCAAGTTCCGAAAGAAACGTTTCACCTCTGTTACTGCCATACGCCGATGCGGTTTGCATGGGATTACGATACTTACATAGAACGACAATCCAACTCCGGCATTACGAAACGGCTTTTGAAAATTTATATGAACCAGCTTAAGCAGTGGGACCGGAAAACGTCGAAGAACGTCAACCAGTTTATCGCCAATTCGTCGGTCGTCAAAAACAGGATTCAAAATTATTATCACCGGGATTCCGACGTTATTTTTCCGCCGATCAACACATCGCGCTTCCGCAGCTCCGAGGCGATCGGGGATTACTATTTGATCGTCTCCAGGCTCGTATCCTATAAGCGGATCGACCTGGCCGTGGAGGCGTTCAACCGCAACGGACTGCCCCTGTACATCGTCGGGGAAGGGCCCGATCTCGAGCGTTTGAAGCAAATGGCGAAAAGCAACGTCCGCTTTCTCGGAAGGCTGGGGGACGCTACGGTGACGGAATTGATGGCGCAGTGCCGGGCGCTGATTTTCCCGGGCGAAGAGGATTTCGGCATCACGCCGCTCGAAGCCAATGCCGCCGGCAGGCCGGTTATCGCTTATCAGGCGGGCGGCGCGCTCGATACGATTGTACCGAAGGTGAACGGCGTCTTTTTCCGCCGGCAGGAGGTCGACGATTTGCTTGCCGCCATCGGCGAGGTGGAGAATCATGCCTGGAACGTGCCGCAGATCGTGAAGCACGCGCAAAAGTTCGACGAGAAGACGTTCATGGAAAAGCTTAAAAACTATATGATCAAAGCCTATGACAAATTCAGAGAGGAACGGTGATGGTATGAAATTAGCGGTAATCGGAACCGGCTATGTCGGATTAGTTTCGGGTGTGTGCTTTGCGGAGACAGGCAATCACGTCATTTGTGTCGATCAGGACCCCGGCAAAATCGCCATGCTGCAAAATGCGGTTTCACCCATCTACGAGCCTGGGATCGAAGCGTTCATAGAACGCAATATGCAAGCCGGCAGGCTGCAGTTTTCAACCGATTTGCGGGAGGCCGTGCAGCAGTCCGAGCTCGTCATCATCGCGGTCGGCACGCCTTCGCTGCCTAACGGCGAGGCCGATCTGCAATACATCGAGGCGGCAGCCGGAGAAATTGCCAGGGCGATGAACGGCCACAAGATCGTCGTGACCAAAAGCACCGTTCCGGTCGGAACGAACGAGAGAATTTACCGCATTTTGGCGGAACATACCGCCGAACCGTTCGATGTCGTCTCCGTGCCGGAGTTTTTGCGGGAAGGGTCGGCGATTCAGGACACGCTTCACCCGGACCGGATTGTCATCGGTTTGGACAATAAGGAGCTGGAGCAGACGATGGTGGAGCTGCACAGCCGTTTTACGGATCAAATCTTCGTCACGGATATCCGCAGCGCCGAGATGATCAAATATGCCTCCAATGCGTTCCTGGCGACAAAAATATCGTTCATCAACGAAATATCCAACATTTGCGAAAAGGTCGACGCCGATGTTACGCAGGTAGCCCTCGGAATGGGCAAGGATTCGCGGATCGGCCCCTCGTTCCTGAATGCCGGGATCGGATACGGCGGGTCCTGCTTTCCCAAAGATACGAAAGCTTTGATCCAGATCGCGGGCAATGTCAACTACGAATTCCAGCTGTTGAAATCGGTCGTGGAAGTGAATAAAGCGCAGCGCTACAAAGTCATTACGAGGCTGGAGGAATCGCTCGGACAGCTGTACAACACGGTCGTCGGGATTTGGGGCTTGTCCTTCAAGCCGAACACGGACGATATCCGCGATGCGCCGGCGCTCGAAATCGTCGAGACGTTGATCCGCCGGGGCGCGAAAGTGAAGCTGTACGATCCCGCCGCCATGGATAAATTCAGGGAACAGCTGGACCACCCTGCGATTCAATGGTGCAGTCTGGCGCTGGAGGCTGCCGGAGGCGTCGACGCTTTATGCCTGCTCACCGATTGGCAGGAATTCAAGGAAGTTTCGCTGCACCAGCTGACCTTCCTGATGAAGCAGCCGATTATGATCGACGGCAGAAATGTATTTTCCAAAGAACAGATCGAGGGAACCGGCTTGAATTACTATTCGGTGGGAAGACCGGATATGACCCCGCACTTCCGTCCGCGGGCCTACGTTTGACAAGTTTAAGTTCGTCCAATAATAAGAGGGAGTGTGATTAGCATGAAACTGGTTCTTTTATCCGGCGGGTCGGGCAAGCGGCTGTGGCCGCTCTCCAACGATTCCAGATCCAAGCAGTTTTTAAAGGTGCTCGACAGCCCGAATCAGGAGATCGAATCGATGGTGCAGCGGGTGTGGAGACAGTTGAATGACGCCGGTCTGGGAACTTCCGCTTATTTGGCAACGAACCGTTCCCAGGTTGAAATGATCGCCAGCCAGCTTGGCGGCGAGGTTCCTCTGATCGTAGAGCCGGAAAGAAGGGATACTTTCGCCGCCATCGCGCTCGCCGCAACTTATATGTATTCGATGGCCGACATGCCGCTGGATACGGTCGTCGCCGTTCTGCCGGTCGATCCCTACGTGGACGAAGCTTTCTTCGAGAAGATCAAGGAGTTGGAGCAGGTGCTTCGGGAAACGGATGCGAACCTGGCGCTGATCGGCGTCGTACCGAGCGTCCCGTCAGAGAAGTACGGCTATATCGTCCCTGCGGACCCGCACCCAGATTATGCGGAGGCGCTTCGGGTCAGCCATTTCCGGGAGAAGCCGGACCGCGCGCAAGCGGAAGCTTTGATCCGCCGGAACGCTCTGTGGAACTGCGGCGTGTTCGGATTCCGCCTCGATTATTTAATACAAGTGCTGGCGGAAAAAGGACTTCCGATCCAGTACGAAGAAATGCTTAAACAATACAAAGAGCTTCCGAAAATCAGCTTCGACTACGAAGTGGTGGAGAAGGAAGAGAATGTGGTCGTCCTTCCGTACGACGGCTTCTGGAAAGACCTTGGCACGTGGAACACGCTGACGGAGGAAATGAACCGTTCCCAGATCGGCACGGGCATTGTGACGGAGGACTCCGTGAACACGCATTTGATCAACGAACTGGATATTCCGGTTACGGTGATCGGCATGAACGATGTCGTCGTTGCTGCAAGCCCGGACGGCATTCTGGTCACTTCGAAGGCGGAAAGCCCGCGAATCAAGGAAGTGATGAACGCGATCCAGCAGCGTCCGATGTATGAAGAGCGGAGATGGGGGCGCTATCGCGTCATCGACTATGTCAAATACGCGGAGGGCAGCGAAGTGCTCACCAAACGCATCCTCGTCCGCGCCGGCAAAAACATCAGCTACCAGCTTCATTACAAAAGAAGCGAAGTATGGACGATCGTCAGCGGCATAGCCGATATCGTCATCAACGACAAGCCGTATCAAGTGAAGCCCGGCGATGTCGTACGGATTCCGGAAGGGACCAAGCACAGCATATTGGCGATAACCGATCTGGAACTGATCGAGGTCCAAACCGGATCGCAGCTGATTGAGGAGGACATTGTGCGAATTTGCATGGAATGGAAAGATATCAAGCTTCATCAGTTTATATGAGGTTTGGATTGTGAAATAAACAACCCCTTTTTGTTCTCTTTTTCATGGGACTGGAAGGCGGTTGTTTATTTGGTAATCCGATGGGCATAGCAATGGCATCTTAAAATCATCCAATGGAGGGCGCGTTATGCGGGTGTTTCAAGGCAGAAAGGGTGGTGTAAAAGGAAAGGCGGCGATCCTGCTTTTATTCGCGCTGATTTTGCCCCAACTTCCTTTTTATCCGAACATTGCTTCTGCTTCGTCTGTCCCTGTGAATCCGTCTGCCTCGGCGGAGGCGAAGGCCGTTTTGCAGATTTTATATGACATTTCGGGCAAAAATATTATAGGCGGCCAGCACGATTACCTGGAAAGTCCGGACGAATTAAACGATAAATCGCAAAAATTGACGGGAGCGTACGCCGGAATCCACGGTTACGAGTTCGGCGCGATTATGAACCAATCCAAGACGGCGGTTGCTTCGCAAAGGCTGAATGTCGTGAAGAGCGCGATCGATTGGCATGAAGCCGGAGGTCTCGTAACCTTAACTTATCATCAGAGCATTCCCGGCAAATGCCGCTGCTGGTCCAACGTATCGACGGAAATGAGCCAGTCCGATTTCGACCGGTACGTCACTCCGGGAACGCC
Organism: Paenibacillus sp. sgz302190; assembly: GCF_059820445.1. Classification (NCBI taxonomy): domain Bacteria; kingdom Bacillati; phylum Bacillota; class Bacilli; order Caryophanales; family Paenibacillaceae; genus Paenibacillus; species Paenibacillus sp. sgz302190. The sequence goes on along the minus strand of NZ_JBZYAO010000012.1, from coordinate 18,368 downwards.
GGAATACGATAAGCTGATTGCCGATCTCGACGATGTGGCGGTGTACCTGCAAAAGCTGAAGGATGCCGGGGTCCCCGTATTGTGGCGCCCGTACCATGAGATGAACGGTGGCTGGTTCTGGTGGGGCAAAAAAAATAATTACCCCGCCCTTTGGGATACCATGTATGACCGGTTCGTCAATGTGCACAAGCTGGACAACCTGCTCTGGGTGTGGAGTCCGAACGCGCCCAACGCTTATGCCGATCCTTACCGGCTGACGTATCCGGGCGCCGACAAGGTCGATGTGCTGGCCGTCGACATCTACGACAACGATTACCGGCAGGATTACTATGACGACATCGTCGATCTGGCCGCCGGCAAGCCGGTGGCGATCGGGGAAAACGGCGAAGTGCCGGATCACGCAGTTCTTGAAAAGCAGCCCAAATGGGCGTACATGATGATTTGGGGCAAAATGCTGACGGATAACAATTCCTATCAGGGGCTGCAATCTTTTTACAAAAATTCGAAATCGCTGTCGAGGGGCGCCGTGCCTTCTTATTTTCAAATGGCCGACAGGCCGCCGGCTGTCATGCACGGTCTGCGGGCCGAATATTTCGACGATAAAAACTTGACCTTGCTCAAAGAGGTGCGAACAGACCCCAAAATCGACTTTAACTGGCATAAGTCCGCTCCGGTGCCGTCCGTTCATGCCGATAAATTTTCCGTCAGGTGGACGGGCAAGCTGAAGCCGAAATATTCGGAAACCTATACGATTTCCACGGTCAGCGACGACGGAATCCGGGTGTGGATCGACGGGACTTTGGTGATAGACAGTTGGAACAATCAGAGCTGGGTGGAACGAACGGGAAAGATAGCGCTAACCGCCGGGCGGCTTGTAGACATTAAAGTGGAATATTATGATCATACGGAAGGGGCTGCGGCTAAGCTCATGTGGGCCAGTTCCTCCCAAGCGAAAGAAATCATTCCCGAAGGCGTCCTCTTCCTCCCTTGATGAATTCGCAAAAGCTAAGACTGGAAAGAGAGGACATCATGAAAAGAAGAGCGTTTCAGTTTATTGCCCTGTCGGCCGTCTTGCTTTGCATCATCATCTTGTCTTCCGCTTCGTATTATTGGAGCGTGGCGGCGAAGACGGCGAATCCTTCCGCTCAGGCTCAGGCTTCATTGGCACTCATGGGCGACAGCCGGCTTTTGTGGATGTTGGGCAGTCCGGACGATTCCTTTGTTGAGTTCGCCAATTACGACGCCGGCATCCGAAGGTACTCGGCCTCGGCGGCCCCGGCTAACGGCGCGAATTGGAAAAAGGTGCCCAAAGGCCTCAACAAATCGGTGAATCCCGATTTCAGCATCGACTATTCCCTGGACACGGTTCCGGAATACGGCGTTCAGCTCCAGGTCAAGGTGCTGGGTGCCTACAAGTCCGTTCCGCAGATGGCTGTATTTTCCAACGGCATGCTGTCGGGCATCGTGCAAATCGCCGGCGTCGGCGGGACGACAAGCAAGTATGCTTACAAAAAGACGTACGATCTTTACATCCCGAAGGAAATGCTGCGGCAGGGCGACAATGAATTGAAGCTTGAGGCGATCGGCTGCATGTACTGTTCGCCGGCGGAAAACCAGTACCTGTGGTGGAACTGGGATTACATTGCGCTGACAGCTTTGCCGGCGCCGGCGGAGGAGCCGATTCACGGCAATTACATCGCGTCCGGCACGAGCGTCAACAATATGTCCTTCTATTACGACGAAGGCGCCGTCCGCCACCTTCCGTACGTGCTGAAATGGCTCGGCATCGCCTATAGCGGCAACATTATGCGGACCGGCTGCGCCACGGATGTCAAGAATGCCTGCTCGTCCATCAAGGAATATTACGAGACTTTGCGGGACTATAACACGCAAGCCGTCTCCTTTCACCTGCACACAGGCAACATCAAGCTGAAAGCGGACGGCACCCTGCCGGACGATGCCGAAGCGAAGCTGGCCGATTATTTGAAAAACTACGGTTCGCTCTTTCAATATTATGAAGTAGACAACGAGCCCGGCTTGTTCAACAGGTCCAAGGCGGTCAATCTGGCGATTGCCAAATGGCTGGGCGAGCATATTCCCATTCTGGCGCCTCATATGAAGACGGTAGCTCCCGGATGGGCATACGCCCCGGAGTATGAGGAGAAAGCGTGCAAAAACCAATCGCCCGGCCAGACCGCCCGCTGCGGCGATCCGGACGGCTGGGAAAGCGATCCGGCCCAGCGCAAGGAGCTGGAGCGGGTGACGGATTTGACCAACGGGCACGCTTACGGCTCATCCTACGTGGATAACGATGGCGGGAGCTTCGTGGAAAATTTGGAGACGTTCGGAGGAGCGGAGGATGGCTTGCCGAAAATGATGCTGAACACCGAGTACGGGACGTCGGACAGCCACACCGACGACAAGCAGTACGGGGCCGTTCAGCCGAAAGCGGCCGCTTTCGACCGCATCATGCGCGCCCATATCGGCTATGCGGACATGTTCACGCAGCATGCGGCTTTTTATCCGTCGTATTCGCTGTTCGAAACGGGCTTTGATCTGAACGGCCATAATCCGTCCGAGACGCGAATCCACAGCAACCCGCCGGAGCAGGATTCCCGCGCAGCCGTCATGCGCAGGCTCAATCTGGCCTATGCGACCCATGGCCGGCCGCTGGCCTACGAGGTCACGAACAAGAGCGGCTTGACGGGCAAGCTGGTATATGTTCGCGCTGTGGATACCTCATCGTTGAAGCCGCTGCCCGGATCGCAGGGGACATCGGACAAAATATTGCTGAACTTCGTCAATTTTGAGAAAACCGCGCAAACGATAGAGGTCAAAGTGACGATGCCGGAAGCGGCGGAATTTGAAGGGGAACGGTTCGGAGCGGGCGACACGTATGAGGAAGCCCGGACGTACGTATCGGGGCTGCAAGCCGCCCCCGAACTGCAGCTGAAGGAAACGCTCGCGCCGGGCGAAGCGGTGCAGTATATTTTGACGCGTTCCGCAAAAGTGAAGCCCAAGGCCTCGGCCTGGCTGGATGCGGCGCCTTTGCAGCAGCATGCGATCGAGCTGGACTGGCAGGAATCGGAAGGAGCGCGGGGCTACGATGTATGGCGCAGCTCCGTTCCGGGCGGCAGCTACACGATGATCGCCGAAAATATACAAAAAACGCATTATTTCGACAATGACACGCAGCCTGAAACGGCTTATTCTTATCAAATACAGGTGACGGGGACTAAACGGGGTTCTCCGGTCACGCAGGCGACCGCCACCGATTATGCGTCTTTGGACCGTAAGGATTGGGCGGTTTCCAGCAGTTCCGGGAAGCCGGAGCGCGCGATTGATGACAATCCCAACAGCCGCTGGGATACGGGCACTGCGCAGACGGAAGGGCAGTACTACCAGGTCGATATGAAAAAAACGGCGGAGATCAACCGGATCGTGCTCCGGACGGAAGGCTCGCCGAACGATTTCTCGAAAGGGTACGAGGTCTACCTGTCGGACGACGGCTCCGCATGGGGAAGCCCGGCCGCGACGGGGCGCGGGGCTACGGTGACGGACATCCGCTTCGCGCCGCGGCGGGCCAGATACGTGAAAATCGTGCAAACCGCGAGAAGCGGCAGCTATTGGTCCATTCATGAGCTTTACGTTTACGGGATCGGAGAGGGTCCGGGTACACCGGGCTGATACGGCTTCAGCCGCTTGCGGCTCCGCTGCTCTTCCAGCAGCCGGGCCATCCGCAGCTGCATGTTTCGGGATTGCGGCGTGGCCAGGGAAGGATGAGCGAGATTGCGCACTTCGAGCGGGTCCTCGGTCAAGTTGTAGAGCTCATACTCTTCCGGCACAGGCTCGGTTTTGACCGTCACGGCGCAAGAGGCGCAGGCCGACCACTGCGGAGGCCCGCCGGCATACCCGCCCGGAGGCGGCACGCTGACGGTGACATCCCGGACTCCGGGCTCGCTCCAAAACTGCTCGTTGTCGAAGTAGCGGGAATACTTCCACAGTTCTTTGACGTTATTTCGCCGTACGGTGGCGATAACGGTTTCGATGTGGTTCGGTTGGACAACGGCGGGATAGGGCACTCCGAGCAGGCTGACCTGGTGCTGGCCGCGCAGAAGGTCGTCCTCGGTCATGAAATAGATCGGATCGTCCAGCGGATCGGTCTCGTCCTGTTCCAGAAGCAGCCGCGAAAGATCGCGTCCTGCCAGGGGGTGAACCTGGCTGAACTTGCTTTGCAGCCGGCTCTCGATCGCCGCGATATCGGCGCCCGCCAAGCCCAGCATGGTGGGCAGAAGATCGAGGTGGCTGGTCAGCGATCGAAAGGCTCGGCGCTGCGGGAACAGCTTTTGATGGTGAATGAGACAGGGGACGTGCAGCATCTCTTCGTAAGCGCAGTACATCTTTTGGTGCAAATGGTTGTGAGCCCCCAGCAGATCGCCGTGATCGGACGTAAAAATGACGATCGTGTTTTCATAGAAAGGCGAGTTCACGAGCGCATCGAAAACTTTGCCCATCTGTTCATCGGCATTTTTTTGCAGCTGGTAGTATAGCTTGCGGTAAAATGGCTCGTCGATGATGGGCTGCAGCGCCAGGGGATACAGATCCCGGTAGCTCGCCTGGCATCGCGGTTTCGTGTCCAGAGGTTCGTCCAGAGTCGGCGGCGGATCGACCGAAGGCATGGGATCCACGGCGAACCGGAAAAAAGGCAGCCGCTCCGTGACCGAGCCGTACAGCGTAATATCGTGCGGATTCACGAACGATGCGACGAGGAGCCACGGCTCGGCGCTGCTGCCGGCGCTTTGTTCGCGGCCGAGCGCCTCGATAAGCTGCGCCGCCTCGGCGGCGTAGACGACGTCTCTGCCGCTGACGCCGAATGCCGCCGACGAGGCGGAGTTTCGCGGGTCGGCGCCGTGCGGCTCGGGGCCGATCCAACTGGAGAAGCCGAAGCTTTCCAGGGGATCGGCCTGCAGGTACAAATCTTCCTTCGCCCGATCGGGCACCCCGGTCAAGGGATGATAGCTCGGAACGCTGCGGTGCGTGCCCGGAATCCCGATATCTTCAAAGGAGATATGCCACTTTCCTTTATAATACGTCCGGTATCCCGCCTCGCGGAAATAATTTCCCATCGTCGGCACCGTATTTCTACCCAGCCAAAACATATCGGAATCGAAGGATCTCTTGGCCAATCCATTGGTCTGGCTGACGCCGTGGAGCGACGGATATTGGCCCGTAAACAAGGTGGCGCGGCTCGGACAGCAGGCGGTGCTGCCGATATAATGCCGATGGAACTCCAGACTGTTCGCTCGCAACCGCTCCTGCGTCGTAAGATTTTGCCTGCGCCATTCGCGGATTTCCGCATTTTCGTATACGGGAGGATAACGCTCCTCATCAACGAGCAGGACGAGAAAATTAGGCTGTTCCGGCTTGCGTGAAGGCTCCCCGTTCCTAACCATGGCATACACATCCTAAGCGTTTTTTACCTAGATTATGCCGGGGAGCTTCAAAAGAGTATTCATGCGTTCTTTTCCCTGTATTGACCCGGAGTAATGCCCTCCTGCTTGCGGAACGAGCGGATAAAGTTTTGCGGATTGTTGTACCTGAGCCTGGATGAAATATCCTTAATCGGTATATCTGTCTCGGCCAGCCATTTCTTCGCCATATTAAATCTGTAGGCGGATAAATATTCGCTGAACGAATGGTTCGTTTCTTTGCGGAAAATACTGCTTAAATAATTAGCGTTGTAATGCAGCTGCGAAGCGCACTCCTCCAGCGTCAAATCCGTGTCGTAGCAGCGCTGCACCAGATCGATGATTTTCTCCGAAATGTTGTGGTACTGCGCATCCTGCCGGTCGCGGAAAATTTTGATCATCGGATATACGACCTGCGTCCAGAACCAGTCCTCGATTTCAGCCGCGATTTGCAGCTCCAGCAATTCCTCGAATAAAGAGCCGTTTCCGGGGTGAATCTGATTCAGGCTGATGCCGGATTCCTGCATGACGATCAGCAGATTGTTCAGGAAGCGGGCCAGCGGAACCTGGTACTCCTGCGGGGACAGCTGTGCCGAAAGCACGGACTGCAGCAATTGCTTCAGCAGTTCCTTCGATTTATCCTTCTCCGCCACTTTGATGGCATCCTTCAGTTCCTGCTCGATATGTTTCGGATAGTTCAGATTCAAATAATGTTTGCCCGAGTTAATATTCTCATATTGAATAATGATGCCTTCGCCCAGCTTGATCCGGTGCTTCAACGCTTCCAGCCCTTCCCGGTAGGCGATGGACATGTTCGTAAACGACGACGTCGGCAGGCTCATGCCGATGCTGACCTGCAAGTTCAGGTAGCTGAATATTTTTTGCTGCAAATTTTCCGTCAAGGCGTACAAAGTGTTGCGGAAAGCCGCCGGATCGCTGTCCGGACTGCCGATCAGTGTGACGACGGTATGGTCGATAATGACTGGCGCGAACCGCTGCTCGGTTCCGATCAGCTCCTCGATAATGTTGTGCACCGCGAACAGCAGCAGATCCACGTCCTGCTTTTCGTACCTGGTATTGTCGATCGAGTCGATCTGCACCGTAATGGCGGCCATCGTTCTCCATTCGGCCATTTGGACGCCGTAGCCGAACTGCTGCAGTTTTTCCAGCAATTCGTTATGCTTGATGTTGCCCTGGAACGCTTTGATCAGGAAAAACGTGCGCACCTGCTGGATATGCTGGCGCACTTCGTTTTCCAGCTGGGATTTGGACTGGAACAAATCGCGAACCTGTTCGCCGATCATCTGGAACTCGTTGGCTTTGCGCTGCTGGTTCACGGTTACAAGCTCTCCGATCTGCTTGAGCAGCAGCTGAATCGGCGAGTACATCCGGCGGGAGCCCAGCCATGCCAGCAGCATGGAGACGAGCAGCATGATCACGCACACATAGATCGTATAGGTGCCGATTTTATCGGATTCCTTGGTCAGGCTGTCGATGGACGTCACCGACAAGTACGCCCAGCCGTTCAGATTGGAGCGCAAATACGTCACCGCGTACGGCTTTTGATTCATCTGCGTGGTGAATTGGCCGCGGGGCTCCGATGGGAGCTCGATATTTTTTAGTCCCGTTTCGGCGACCGGCTTGCCGATGAACTCGGGGTTCGGGTGCATCAGAATCCGGTTGTGCTCATCAATGATCATAATATCGTCATACTGCGGCGTATCGCTGCTCAGCAAATCCTGCAGACTGCACGCCGGTATGTTGGCCAGCGCTATACCGAACTGCTCGAACCCGGTGGTCGGCAGCTTTTTGACCAAGCTGATATGGTAATCGCAAGCGACGCTTCTGGCATTTTCCTCCGTGTAAAACCATGCGGACGGATTCAGCACCCAGGAGCTGTTCTCGGACCCGTTCATCAGTGCGGCCAACTGGTCGTGGTACGGGTACTCGTTGAACTTGTACAGCCCGGAGTTTTTGACCATCCAGTTATAGCGTCCGTTAATAAGGACAACGTCTTCCAGCTTCGTATCGAAAGACTGCATGTAGCGAATCTCGCTGCGCAAGTCGTCGTACATTTTGAAATCGTTTACAGTCAGTGGAATATCCAACGCTTTTTTTAGCACGGTAGAATTAATCACTTGATTCAAAGTATGGTTGACAGTCGTTAATTTCTGCTCTACATTTGAATTAATTTGCATGATTAACTGCATTTTACCTTCGTTTACATTTTTTTGGATCTCTTTGGAAGAAGTCACAAACGAGAAAGCACCGATGAAAATGACCGGAAGCGTGCTCAACAAGAACCCGAAAATCGTCATTTTGCTCAAAAAACTTAAAGAACGCACAGCATCCAACACCTTATCATGGAGGTTACGAAGCATCTAACATGTCTATTGTAGTAAACGCTTTAGTTAAGGACAATAATCATCTGGACGGCGGATAATCATTTTATTAGATTATGACGATAAATCGAAGTATCAGCAAGGGGGAATTCGTATGAAGAAGGGTCCGGTGCAAAAAAACAAGAGAATTGCCGGCCTAATATTTATGGTGCTGGCCATCCTGTGGCTAAGCGCCTGCGGGAACGACAACACGGCAAAATCCGGGTCAGCGGCCGATGGCCGTCCGGCGATTTCCATCATGGCTCCTTTACATTTTCCACACCCTCCGAATCAGGAGCTCGTGCAGGAAATCGAACGAATGACCGGCACGAAGCTCGAAATGAACTGGGTTCCCGATGGCATTTACACGGACAAAGTGAACACCGCGCTAACGACCAACACGCTGAAAAAAGCGACTTTTATCAAATATTCGGACTACATCATCCTGAAAAATTCGATCCGCTCCGGCTCGTTCTGGGAGATCGGACCTTATTTGAGCCAATACCCGAATTTGAAGCAGCTCAGCCGGGACATTCTCGGTCAGGCGGCGGTCGACGACAAAATATACGGCTTGTACACGGAGCGTCCCTCGTCCCGCCAGGGAATCATTATCCGCGAGGACTGGCTGAACAACCTCGGCTTGTCCAAACCGGCGAACCTGGATGAGCTGTACAACGTATTGAAGCAGTTTACGTACGGGGACCCCGACGGGAACGGAAAGCAGGATACGATCGGATTAACCGACCGGAATGATCTGGTGTTCGGCGCGTTCAAGACGCTAAGTTCCTATTTCGGCACGCCGAACGGCTGGAGCATAGCGGACAATCGGCTTGTTCCGGATTTCGAATCGCCCGCCTACATGGATACGATGGATTTTATGAAAAAGCTGTACACCGAGAAGCTGATCAATCCGGATTTTGCCGTAACCAGCAAGGAAGTGCAGCGGGACAAGCTGATCCGCGGCATCGCCGGCGTATATATCGGCAGCATGCAGGACGTGCAGCGGCTGACCGATGAAAGCAGAGCGATCAACCCGAAAGCGAAGTACACGCTCGTGAACCGCATCGAAGGGCCCGCCGGCTTGAGAATATGGTCCATACCCAACTATAACGGCTTGTATTTATTTTCAAAAAAAGCGATCAAAACCGAAGAAGAATTGAAGCAAATCCTCGCTTTCTTCGACCGGACGATGGACAAGGATGTCGCCAACCTGCTGCACTTCGGCATTGAAGGGAAACATTACACCAAAGTGGGCGATCAGGTCCGGCTTCTTGAGGAAACGTCGCAGCTCCGCGTGAACGAGGTGAATTCGCTTTATACGCTGATGATTGCGGATTTGAACAATAAGAACGTCATGCGCATCGCCGAGCAGGAGTCCTTGACCAAACTGGCGGATCAACTGAGCACGGATAATGAGAAGTTCATCGTCAAAGATCCGACCGTAAGCCTGGAGTCCAAAACGTACGATGAAAGAGGCCTGGAACTTTACAAAATTATTTCCGACGCGACCTACAACTATATACTGGGCAACTTGAACAAGGACGGGTTCCGTCAGGAAATCGCCCGCTGGAAGCAAAACGGCGGCAACCAGATCACAGACGAATACAGCAAAGCGTATTTTCTAAAAAAAGCAAACTAGCGGCGCGTCGGGAGTCATCGCTCCGTCCCGGCCGGCGGCGAAACAGCGCCCAGTCCGGGCGACCGGGGTGCGCGCCGGCATACAGCAAGCCAAGGTTCAGTGCCTTGGCTTTTTTGGGTTTTGGCTCGCGGGAAATTCGCTGAACGTCCGCGATCCGGCGTCCCGCAATTCCCGCCGCCATCAAGGACGTTTGCGCGCGATGCCCGCCAACGCGCACCTCTCCCGGCGTGCGCTGAAGGGCTATAAGGCGCCAGTGGGCCGGTCTAGGGTCGGCCCCCAAGCCTGCAGCCCACCATAACCTTCAGCCCCCCAAGTTTGCAGTAGTCAGGCTTTGACGATGGGAAACGGTTCCGTTCTTTGGGAAAAAGGTGATAGTGGGGGATACCCGATTAAAGTGGGCGTTTGGCATGAAGTGGTCTGACAGGCCAGGCCAGGACGGGCAGACCGGTACGGGAGGGCAGACCAGGAAGGGGGCAGGCCAGGTCGAACGGGCAGACCAGGACTGGGCGGAGAGAAAACCTGCAAAAGTACAGGTTTTTTCTGCCGGAATGGCCCATTTTGGCGAAAAGCCTGCGAAAGTGCAGGAATTTCGCTGAAATTGAATCTGAACCCATGTGCTCGGGTGAAAAGCCTGCACAATTGCAGGAATATTTCGTTTCCGGCGTATAAACGAGCAAAAAGATGCACTTTTGCAGGCTTTTTTCCCGCAGCCGGTGGATAAGCGGCCAGCTCTGGCTTGTGGTGTTTCAACAGCCTGCACTTACGCAGGCTTCTTCATTTGCAGCCAAGGGGGAGGTGCGACCGCTTCTAGTGCGGGGGGGCTAAACAGGGGCTAAACACCCCTGCTTTCACGCATGCGCCCGTCGGGCTTCCGGTGTGTCATCTTCCGCGGCAATAATCATTATCTCACATCCTTGTTTCGCAAGGCCGAAATGGGGAAATGATTGTTTCGGTAATCTAAGCGCCTGTGTAGTGTAGGAGGTGTAGCAGCACAAAACCATTTTTGTGGAGGTCTGACAAAATATGAAGAGAAAACTGGTCTCGATTCCCCTGAGCGTTCTGCTCGTTTCCAGCGTCCTGCTGGCCGCTTGCTCGAACGGGGACAAAACGGCGACTCCCGCATCGACCGCAGGTGGGGCAACTGACAATAAACCGACGGCAATCACGATTATGGCTCCGCTCAACACTCCGGAAACACCGCCGGACGTAGTCATCAAAGAGCTGGAGAAACTGACGAACACGAAGCTGACATTCCAGTTTTTCCCGGCTGACACTTATGAAGAGAAGCTGAACACGACGTTTGCGACCGGCGGTCTGCCGCAGGTGACTTACCTGAAAAACCAGGCGACATTCATCCAAATGAAGTCGGCGATTCGCGACGGCCAATTTTGGGAAATCGGGCCTTACCTGAAGGACTTCCCGAATCTCAGCAAATTGAAGTCGACGACCAACGACAATACGAAGGTTGACGGCAAGCTGTATACGCTTTACCGCGGCGTGGATATTGCCCGTCAAGGCATCATTTACCGGAAAGACTGGGCGGATAAGCTCGGGCTTAAGCCGCCGTCGAACCTCGATGAGCTGTATGCGATGATGAAGGCGTTCACCGAGAGTGACCCTGACGGCAACAACAAGAAGGACACGATCGGTCTGGCGGACCGCAACGATTTGATCTACGGCTCCTTCAAAACCGTAGCTACCTGGCTCGGCGTGCCGAACAACTGGGGCCTCAAAGACGGCAAACTGCAGCCGGAGTTCATGTTCCCTGAGTATGTGAAGGCGATGGACTTCTATAAAAAGCTGCGCGACGAAGGCATTATCAATAAAGATTTTGCCGCGACAAGCAAAACGGATCAGCAAAAGCTGTTCACCAAAGGCACGGCGGGCATGTATATCGGAGCTATGACAGACGTCTCGACGCTGAACAAAGATTTGATCAAAAACGTTCCTACGGCTGTCGTAGACGTGCACAGCATGGTCGCCGGTGCCGACGGCAAGTTCTCGTCGTGGGCGTTGAACGGCTACAACAACGTAATTCTGTTCCCGAAATCGGCGATCAAAACAGAGGCGGATCTGAAGAAAATTTTGGCATTCTTTGACAAAATGATGACCCCTGAAGTAGCCAACCTGATGTACTGGGGCGTCAAAGACGTTCACTACAGCGTAATCGACAACAAGGCGAAAAAGCTGGATGAGGAAAAATGGACGCGCGAAGTCAAGGCGTTTGCGGATGCGGCCATTGGCGACGAAGATACGTCCGGCAGATATTTGGGCATACCGAGCATACCTGCCCAAGGCAAGGCGGATGAGCTGAAATTTGCCAATCTGAAGTACGCCGTGCAGGACCCGGCCGCTGCGCTGGACTCCAAAACGTACATGGAGAAAGGCGTGCAGCTTCAAGACGTAATCAAAGACGCGACCTACAAATACATTTACGGCAACCTCGACAAGGCAGGATTCGATAAAGCTGTAGAGGATTGGAAAAACCGCGGAGGCAGCAAAATTATCGAAGAATATAATGCCGCGGGCAAAAAATAACTGATGGGTACGGAGTAACACAGGTTGAAAAAGAGAAGAGGCTGTTGCACGAACAGCAGCCTCTTTAATTTTATCTAATCTACCGGAGAGGAAGAAATGCTATGCAGGAAGCACACATTCAGCCAAAGGTGGTGCCGACAACCCGAAGCAGCGAGCTCGGCAGACGCCTTTGGAAAAATAAATTGATCTATATCATGCTGCTGCCGGGAGTGCTGTATTTTCTAATATTCAAATATATCCCCATGTACGGGCTGATCATTTCGTTTCAAAATTACAAACCGTTTAAAGGAATCAGCGGAAGCGAATGGGTCGGTTTCGAACATTTTCGCCGCTTGTTTACGGAACCCGATTTTTGGACGATTCTCAGCAATACGTTAATTCTGTTCGGCATGAATCTTTTGTTTTATTTTCCGATTCCGATCATTTTGGCGCTGATGTTAAACGAAGTCAGAGCGGAACTGTTTAAGAAAACTTTTCAGACGATTGTTTATTTGCCTCACTTCATGTCCTGGGTCATTATCGTCTCGATCACCTTCGTCATGCTGACGATGGACGGCGGGATTGTCAACGAGCTGCTTGAGTATTTCGGATTTACGGAAATCAACTTCCTTTTGAGCCCCGATTGGTTCAGGCCGATCTATACGCTTCAAGTCATTTGGAGAGAAGCAGGTTGGGGAACGATTATTTATTTGGCCGCGATCGCTTCCATCGATCCCCAGCTTTATGAGGCTGCGCGGATGGACGGCGCCGGGCGCATCAGACAAATGTGGCACATTACATTGCCGGCGGTTCGCAGTGTGATCATCGTATTGTTAATTTTGAAAATCGGTCATGTTCTCGACCTCGGTTTCGAGCACGTCTACCTGCTTCTCAACTCCATGAACCGGGAAGTTGCCGAGATCATTGACACTTATGTATATACGGCAGGTTTAAAGCAAGGGCAGTACAGCTACAGCGCCGCAATCGGATTTTTCAAATCGTTTATCGGACTGATTCTTGTCATGCTGGTCAACAGGATTTCCAAGAAGATAGGCGAAGAGGGCGTATATTGAGGAGGACTGGACAATGATTGATGACAGAACGATAGCCGGCAGAATGTTTAACATCATCAATTATGCATTATTAACGATTATCGGTTTAGTTACCGTGCTGCCGTTCGTGCATGTCGTAGCGGGTTCGTTCACGACAAGCGCGGAAATGGCCGCCAAGAAGTTTGTGCTTTTCCCTACGGATTGGAGCTTGGACGCTTACCGGTTTATTTTCTCGACGAATACGATTTTTAAAGCGATGGGCGTATCGATCGGAACTACTCTTTTCGGAACGATATTCAGTATGTTTGTGACGATTTTGATGGCATACGGTCTGGCGCGTAAAGATTTGGACGGAAGAAAGACGGTCAACTTCCTTGTCGTATTTACGATGCTGTTTAACGGCGGATTGATTCCGACCTTCCTGGTCGTCAAAGAGCTGGGCTTGATCGACACTTACTCGGCGTTGGTTCTGCCTACTGCAATCAGCGCATTCAACCTGATCATTTTGAAAAACTTCTTCCAAAACGTGCCGGAAGGGCTCGAAGAATCGGCCAAAATCGACGGCTGCAACGATTTCGGCATTTTGTTCCGCATTGTGCTGCCATTATCGATGCCGGCAATTGCAACCATCTCTTTATTCTACGCAGTGACTCATTGGAACACGTATATCAACGCAATCTTTTATATTAACGACAGCAAGCTGTGGCCGATTCAGGTGCTGCTCAGACAAATCGTCGTTCTGGCCAGCGGAATGGATTCCAGCTCAGCCTTAGACAATACGACTCCGCCGCCGGCGCAATCGATCAAAATGGCCGTTATCGTCGTTGCGACGCTGCCGATCCTGCTGGTGTACCCGTTCCTGCAAAAGCATTTCGCTAAAGGAGCGATGTTGGGCTCGATCAAGGGATAGGAAAAGAGGGTCTTGCACATGCACATGCAGACACACGAAGAGAATTTACGCGCTGCGCTTGCCGAAATGGACGGTTTGTTCAGCCGGTTTTTCGACTGGCTGGCCGGGCAGTACGATGCGCGCAGCGGCGGATTTTTCTACGCCCGCAGCTCGCGGGGGATCGCCGGCCTTACGCCGGACATCGAATCGACGGCCCAGGCGCTGAACATCTTGGAGCGCCGCGGCCTGTTGGAATCGATGCCGCCTGCGGTGAAGGAGCGGTTGGTCCGCTTTTTCCAAAACAAGCAGGACCCGGACACAGGCTGCTTTTACGATGCGAATTCGCATATGCGCGAAGACGAGGTGATGGTAGCCCGGGCGATTGGCTACAGTCTTAACGCCCTGCGCAAGCTCGGGGGCGAGCCGCTTTACGCTTTGCCGTATCAGGCGCGTCAGGCACCCGGCTACATGAGCTCGCCGGAAGCTTATCTCCGCTGGCTGCGCTCCGTGGAATTAAGCAACAGCTGGCGCGGCTGCGACCGCTTGTCAACTTCCGCGGTGTATGTGCGGCAAGTCGAGCCGCCGGAGCGCCGGGCGGAGTTTGCGCATACGGCGTTCCGGTTTTTTGCGGAAATTCAGGACCCGGACACTGGGCTTTGGGGCCGGGGAACGCAGTATGAGCGAATTTCCGGCACTTTTAAGCTGCATACCTTTTATGACAGCTTCGGTGTGCCCATGCCCGCAGAGCGGCGGATTTACAGCAGCATACTCCGCTGCCTGCGGACGGAGGAGGCCAGCGATATGTGCTACATTCGCAACCCGATCCACCTGCTTTCCTATATGAAGCCGGACATCCCGCCGGAGGAGCTGCGCGAGATCGTCCGCATCACGCTGGCGAACATGAGCAGGCTGCTTCGCGCGGACGGCGGATTTTCCCGCGAGCTGGCTCACTCGCCTTCGGCGCCGAATGTGGCGCAGATCAAGCGCGGGGAGTATTACCCGGACATGCCGAGGCCGGTTCATATCGGGCGCGGGCTTGTCGAGGGCGACATGAATGCGGGAACGCAGGCGCTGCTGATCCGGTCCGTGTGCTATCATCTGGCCGGCCTGCAGGAGCCGGGGTGGAGTTTTTCCGCCGATTCATTTTACAAACCAATACTGTGATAACCCTGGCAAGCTAGAGAGGGAAGGGAGAAATCAGAATGACTGTTATTGCAAAAAAGACACCGATCGAGTGGGCGAGGGCTGCCTGCGATTCCGTTATGAGCCAGTATACCCCGATGGAACTTCCGCCCGCCGGGCGCTGGCACTACCATCAGGGCGTATTTTTGTGCGGAGTGGAATTGCTGTCGGAGCAGGTGAAGGAGGAACGCTACGCCGACTATATCCAGGGATATGTGGACGGTCTTGTGGACGAATACGGCAATCTGTACTTTGCCCGCGACGAATTGGACGCGATTCAGGCCGGGCTGCTGCTGTTCCGTCTGGAACAGCGGACGGGCCGCAGCAAATACCGGATAGCCGCCGACAAGCTGAGAAGCTTGTTTCATACGCTGAACCTGACTTCCGAAGGCGGCTTCTGGCATAAGGACAAATACCCGTATCAAATGTGGCTGGACGGCTTGTATATGGGTGGCGTTTTCGCCTTGAAATACGCCAACGCCTACGGGGATCACAGCCTGCGGGCGACGGTGCTGCATCAGGAGAAGCTGATGCGCAAATACATGAAAGACGAGCGTACGGGCCTGCTCTACCACGCGTGGGACGAGAGCCGGAGAATGCCGTGGGCCAACCTGGAGACGGGCTGTTCGCCGGAGTTTTGGGGCAGGTCGCTGGGCTGGTACGGTCTGGCGCTGGCGCAGTTTTTGGATGAGCTGCCGGCAGGCGAAGCGGGCCGTGACGAACTGGCCGCCGCTTTGGGGGATTTTGTGTGCGCGCTGATTCGCTACCAGGACCAAGAAAGCGGTCTGTGGTACCAAATCGTGGACAAAGGGCACATGCCCGACAATTGGCTGGAGACATCCTGCACCAACTTGTTTGTGTACACGATCGCCAAAGCGATTAAGCACGGCGTTGTCGGAGACGAGTGCCTGGATGCGGCCCGAAGGGGATATGAGGGACTTATCCGCACGCTGCAGTTCGACAAGCAGGAGTGCCTGATTTTGCCGCACATCTGTATCGGAACTTCCGCCGGAGATTACGAAAATTATGTGACCCGGCCGACGAGCGAGAACGACCTGCACGGCATAGGCACATTCGTCATGGCTTGCGTGGAGATGCAATCGTTAACCGCAAATGAACACTAGAGGTGCAGCCAAATGTCGATATATAGCATTACACGGTTCGGAGCCGTTCCCGACGGAGTCACCGATAACAGTCAGGCGATCGCCGAGGCTATCGAAACTTGCGCGATCAACGGAGGCGGGACCGTCTACATTCCCGCAGGGACGTATGTCACAGGCAGAATCGCGCTGCGCAGCCGCATGACGCTGGAGCTGGAAGCGGGAGCCGTGCTGTTGTTCCGCACTGATTTTGACGACTATCCGCCTGTTCCGACCCGGTGGTCCGGCTATGAATGTTACGGCTACTCGCCGCTCATCTATGGCAGCGGCCTATCCCATGTGACGATCAAGGGCAGAGGGATCATCGACGGGCAGGGAGCCCCGTGGTGGCAGGCGAATCGGGCCCTGCGCCGGGGCGAAACCGTGGAAAGCGCGCGGACGAAGGAAATCGCCGGCTTGAACGAGGCGCTGCTCCGCTCGGTCAAGAGCAATATCGTGGAGTGGGAGTCGCAATTTCTCCGCCCGCCCTTGCTGCAGCTGATCGATTGCGAGCATGTGAGCATCGAAGGCGTTACACTGCAAAATTCGCCGTTCTGGAACACGCATCTGGTCTACTGCAAAAACGTGCATATTCACGGCGTGAATATTAAAAATCCCAGCGACACGCCGAACAGCGACGGCTTGGACATCGATTCGTGCTCGAATGTGCGGATCTCCGACTGCTTCTTCGACGTGGGGGACGACTGCCTCTGCATCAAGTCGGGCATCGACGAAGACGGACGCCGTGTCGGCAAGCCTTCGGAGAACATCGCGGTGACGAACTGCACGATGCTCAGAGGGCACGGCGGGGTCGTGCTCGGCAGTGAAATGGCCGGCGGCATTCGCAACGTCGTCATTTCGAACTGCATCTTCATCGGTACGGATCGCGGCATCCGCATGAAAACGAACCGCGCCCGCGGAGGGTACATCCGAAACATTCAGGTTAGCAATGTGTATATGGAGGATGTATTTTGCCCGCTGACGGTCAATTCGTTCTACCGGCACGGCGTGGATGAAAGCAATCCGTTGATCGGCAGTCCGCTTCCCGTCGCCGTCACCGACAGCACGCCCGCGATCGAGCACATCCGGATCAGCGACGTGACCGCCAAACGGTGCAGAGCTTCCGCCGGATTTATTTACGGATTGCCGGAGATGCCGATCCGGGACGTGCAGCTGCATCATGTGCTGATCGAAATGACGACCGATCCGCTGGAGCAGGGCGACGAGCCGGATATGGTGCGGGAACCGATCGTCATGGCCGGAGACGGCATGCTGTGCAAGCACGTGGAGGGCATGGAGCTCCACCACGTCCGCATCGAGACGCGGCAAGGTCCGGCGCTGCGCGCGGAAGACGTGCGCGACTTCGAAGCGCATGAGCTGTCCATGAAGCGCAGGCACAAAGATACGCCGGTCGTGGCGCTGACCCGCTCGGCGGAGGTGTTTATTGCCGGCAGGCATACGGCTGACGGCAGCTATTTGCAAACCGACGCGGGCAGCGCGCGCGTGGGGGGATGACGTACCAGGGGAGCTCGGTTCCCCTGGTTTTTTTCGGATAAGTCGGGCTTAGGCCCGACTATTTCTCGATGAGCATCGGCGGCTCCGGGTAGTACGATATTCACCCGAGTCCCCACCGTAGCAAAAGCTGTTTCTGCACAACGTCGTCCAAAGAAGGTGCGACCGTTTATGAAGCGGCCCGGCAGCCCGCAGTGGCCTTTTACCCCGTAGTGGCTTCACTCTGCAAGGCCTCCACCCCGCAAAACCTGCAAAAGTCAGGCTGTTGAAAAACCCCCGCGTCAGTGGCGATACCCACAAACTGCCTGGCTGCACGAAGAAAACCTGCAAAAATACATGAATTTGCGTCCTTGATCGCTGGCCACGGAAAATTCCTGCAATTGTGCAGGCTTTTCAGCGGGGATATGGGCTCAGGTTCACTTTCAGCGAAAATTCCTGCACTTTCGCAGGCTTTTCACCAAAACAAGCCAATTTCAGAGAAAAAAACCACTAGCTTTGCATCAAACCTGACATGAAAAATTTGTTTCAAAATGTTCCTAAAACTGTATTTTATTGATGCTTTTTGTCTGGCGGATAATTAAAAAATCTC
>NZ_JBZYAO010000114.1:0-528 GCF_059820445.1 Paenibacillus sp. sgz302190 | reverse complement strand
TTTTTTTCCTCTCTGCCTCTGTCGTGCAGTCCATGTGTCCTTAACAAAAACGATCTCCGTGTCGCTCGCCTTCCCTCCGCCCACATTACATCGGCTTCATCGGTATTATGCGGCGATCCGACTCCCTGACCGCCATTTGGCTTTCTTACGTTTCATCGCTTGTCCGCCATACTCCCGCAGTCGTTCCTAACGAGTACTTGCCTAGCGGAAGAACGATCAGGGTCTCCCAAGTTGCCGAGTGATTATTGGTTTGCATGCCTGGCTCTTCGACCCCGGGGAAGCTCCCTTGAACTCGCCTTGTATCGTTCAAAGTCGTGTTGCCTTCCAGTAAAGTGACACTGTCGGCCGTTCCCGTTTTCTGCATTTCGAGGCTCAATCACTTTCAGGCCTACACCCTATCTGTCTACGCTTAAACGAACCTGTTACCATGTTCGTTCCAAGACTCGTTATTGGTGATGTGGCTAACACCTTTCCAAGCAGGGTTCCCACCTGCTACCTCACTCGACCTATGCTTGGTCGCTCCACTTT
>NZ_JBZYAO010000113.1:0-531 GCF_059820445.1 Paenibacillus sp. sgz302190 | reverse complement strand
GTGGAAGCGCGGCAACGTGTGGAGCTGACGAATACTAATCGGTCGAGGGCTTAACCTATACAATTTAACTCACACTTTACGCAAGTTTCGTATCTAGTTTTCAAGGAACAAACCTTGAATTGAATACTGTTCCCTGATAGCTCAGTTGGTAGAGCACTCGACTGTTAATCGAGTTGTCACAGGTTCGAGTCCTGTTCGGGGAGCCACATTATGGAGAGGTGTCCGAGTTGGCCGAAGGAGCACGATTGGAAATCGTGTAGGCGTCACAAGCGTCTCGAGGGTTCGAATCCCTCTCTCTCCGCCACTTTACAACTCGCAGTAAATGAAGTAATATGCTATCAAGGCCCGTTGGTCAAGGGGTTAAGACACCTCCCTTTCACGGAGGTAACAGGGGTTCGAATCCCCTACGGGTCATAAGGATTCATCATGCAAAGGAATTTGCGAAGTTGATTCCAATATCCCATGGAGGCTTAGCTCAGCTGGGAGAGCATCTGCCTTACAAGCAGAGGGTCGGCGGTTCGATCCCGTCAG
>NZ_JBZYAO010000112.1:0-572 GCF_059820445.1 Paenibacillus sp. sgz302190 | reverse complement strand
CGTGTGCTTAACAAGATGAAAAGCGACGAATTCAAAGAAAGCGCGAAGAAGAATACGCAGGATTTTAAACGCAATCGCAAGATTGGTTTCTTTCCGCTGCTGCTTCTCATCCTCCGCATGGTCCGAAAATCGACGCAGTTGGAGTTGGATGAATTTCGCGAGATGTTCATGCCAGAAGAGGCGACAACGACAACGTATACGAAACAGTCCTTTTCCGAGGCCAGACAAAAGCTCTCCCCGGCCGCGTTCACCTTGCTAAATGACGAACTGGTTCAGGCGTTTTACGAAGACGGGGATTTCAAAACGTATCATGGATTTCGACTGCTTGCTATGGACGGCAGCGTGATGGAATTGCCAAATACATCTGAAACCAGAAACGTGTATGGATACACGACGACTTACAAAGTCGGGTTTCGTATAGCCAGGGCACTCTCTTCCCATCTGTACGATTTAGAGAACAAACTGGTTCTTAGTACCTGCCTAAGCCGTTATGACGATAATGAACGGGATCTGGCCAAACGGAACGTAGAACACCTGTTGAGTCTTGAAACCACGCCTGTTCGGAATCTGAT
>NZ_JBZYAO010000111.1:0-592 GCF_059820445.1 Paenibacillus sp. sgz302190 | reverse complement strand
GAACGGTCCCGCGGAGGAGATTTTGACGATCGGGCGGCCGATCGCGAATACGCGCATCTACATCCTGGGCGCGGAGGGGCAGCTGCAGCCGATCGGCGTAGCCGGGGAGCTGTGCATCGCGGGCCGGGGACTGGCCCGGGGCTACAACAACCGGCCGGAGGAGACGCGGGAGAAGTTCGTGGAGGATCCGTTCGCGCCTGGCGAGCGGATGTACCGCACGGGCGATTTGGCGCGGTGGCTGGAAGACGGCAGCATCGAATATTTGGGCCGCAAGGACCTGCAGGTGAAAGTGCGGGGCTTCCGGATCGAGCTGTCGGAAATCGAGGCGCAGCTCGTCGTGCATCCGGCGGTACAGGCGGCGGTCGTGGCCGGCATCCGGGATGCGAGCGGCAATACCGCCTTGTGCGCCTACGTGGTGCCGGAATGGCTGCTGGAAGGCGAGCTGCAGGACGATTTCACGCAGACTCTGCAGGCCGCTCTGGCGCAAAAGCTGCCGGAATACATGGTGCCGCAGCACTGGGTGCAGATGAGTGAGCTGCCGCTGACGCCCAACGGCAAGGTGGACCGGCGGGCGCTGCCGCAGCCGGAAATG
>NZ_JBZYAO010000110.1:0-598 GCF_059820445.1 Paenibacillus sp. sgz302190 | reverse complement strand
TTGATCCGATGAGCGCTGGCATCCTGGCAGGAATCGGCACGGTTGTAGAGGAAACCGTTCTGGGGTTGGCAGACTTGTTATATAAGGAATTGGATTTTGCCGTGAAGAATCCTCTAGAGGCCTTGGAGTTTGTTTCGAACCCCATCGTTTATGTAGGCAAATACTACTCCAACAAGGAGCATCGAGATGAGCTGCTGAGAACGTTGGTGGGAGTCTGGGAAGGCGTAAAGCGGGATTTCAAGGAAGACGTCATCAATGGAGATACCTATAGTCGAAGCAAATATGGAACGGAATTGGTACTTACCATAGCTTCCTTTTTCGTCGGTGGCGAGGCAGGAGCAGCTTCCAGGGCCATGCAAGCTGAAAAGTTGGCGCTGAGCGGCACGAAGTCGGTGCAGATGACAGAGATTGCAAGCATAAGCGCAAGATTCGATCAGTTTGTACGATCACTGAGTGAAAAGGGCACTACCCTGGGGAGAAGTTACACGAAGCTGACTCAGGATATGAATAAGATTTTGGATGCAGAATTTATTAACCCGTTTGCGCCGCAGAAGGCAGGAGTGTTTGGAGGTATACCTGAAACAACAACGCTAAGGGA